>BDTQ01000119.1 GCA_002898135.1 bacterium BMS3Bbin07 | reverse complement strand
GGGCTGCCTGGCCCATCAGTCTCTGAATCTCTTTTTTATGAAAGAGCAATTTCCGCGTCCTTACAGTGTCGTGGTTCATTATATTCCCGTACTTGTAAGGACTGATATGGCAGTTCAGCAAAAAGGCCTCACCATTCTTTATTAACACGTAGCTGTCCTGAAGGTTTGCCTTGCCTTCCCTCAGGGATTTGACCTCGGTTCCGGTCAGTACAATGCCGGCCTCATAGGTCTCTTCTATGTGATAGTCGTGATAGGCCTTCCTGTTTTGACATACTACCTTCATTTATTATTATACCACAAACAGTTTTTGGAAACACGGGCGGGTTGTGCCTGTTAGCTTGTCAGCCTGCTCGCTTGCTCGCCAACCTTCTCAGGAGAGTTTTTTTCTCAAAAGTTCATTAACAAGCTTCGGGTTTGCCTTGCCTTTTGAGGCCTTCATTATCCGGCCTACAAAAAATCCCTGAAGCTTTGTCTCACCGCTTCGGTACCGTTCAACCTCAGCAGGATTTGCAGCCAGTACTTCATCTATCAACTTCTCGATCTCCGATGTATCGGTTATCTGGACAAGCCCCTTCTCTTTTACAATTACTCCGGGCTCCTTGCCGCTGTGGAACATCTCCTCAAACACGGTCTTTGCAATTGTACCGCTGATCGTGCCGTTATCCATAAGCTTCAGCATGTCAACCAGACACGCCGGGGTCAGGGGCACCTCTGATATCTCCCTGCCTGTCTCGTTAAGGAGCCTCAGAAACTCGGACATCATCCAGTTGCTCACTGCCTTCGGCTTGCCGCCAAGCCTGACCGCCTCCTCAAACCACTTTGCAACCGCCCTCTCCTCGGCAAGCATCCCGGCATCATAGTCCGGCAGCCCGAACTCTTCCGTATACCTCTTCCTCTTCTCATCAGGCAGCTCCACAAGGCCTGCTCTTATCTCATCAATCCACTCCCTTGATACCTCAATCGGCACAAGGTCGGGCTCAGGAAAATAGCGGTAGTCATGAGCCTCTTCCTTTGAGCGCATTGACACGGTAATGCCTGCGCTTGAATCCCAGAGCCTCGTCTCCTGAATAATCCTGCCCCCCTCCCTCAGGATATTTACCTGCCTCTTTATCTCATACTCAAGGGCCTTTTCGACAAACCTGAAGGAGTTTATATTCTTTATCTCTGCCTTTGTTCCAAGGTCTTCAGCCCCAACCAGCCTTAAAGAGACATTGGCATCGCACCTGAGTGAGCCCTGCTCCATGTTGCCGTCACAGACTCCGAGGTATCTGAGGATGGCCCTCAGCTTCTTCATAAAGGCTGAGGCTTCCTTTGGTGTCCTGATATCAGGCTCTGATACAATCTCCATAAGGGGCACACCGGCGCGGTTGAGGTCAACAAGACTGCCGTCTTTCTGATGTATGTTCTTTCCTGCATCCTCTTCCATATGAATGCGTGTCAGACCAATTCTGCGCTCAACCCCGTCAGTCACTATGTCCACATATCCATGCCCGCAGATCGGGAGTTCATACTGGCTTATCTGGTATCCCTTGGGGAGGTCCGGATAAAAGTAGTTCTTTCTTGCAAACCTGCTGTAAGGAGATATTGTGCAGTTCATGGCAAGACCTGTCTTTACCACAAACTCCACAGCACGGCGGTTGAGAACAGGCAGAACACCGGGCATACCGATACAGACAGGACATGTCTGCGTATTATGGCCGGAGCCGAACCGGGTGGAACAACCACAGAATATCTTTGTATCCGTTAAGAGCTGAGCATGTATCTCAAGGCCGATTACCACTTCATATTCTGTTCCTTCTGACTTACGGCTTATGACTTCCGACATTGCATGTACCCTTTCTGTTGCCAAAGTTTTTTATTGCAGGGTTTTTATTGAGCCCGGCAATAATTTTAACTGCAAACCGGCTGATTTATCAAGTCATGGAATGAATATAAAAACCTGGGGGTTATTAAACCGGCAAACAAAAACAGAGTTTTTAAAAGGAACACACCCCTTAATCCCCTCTTGATAGAGGGGAAATCCTTGCCATCCCTGGTCTTACCGAAAGCAGTGGAATGCGGTAAGGGGGAGCGCAAGCTGGTAAAAGAGAGTATCGAGAAGGAGGGAGTGTATAACTCCCCTCTAAAAAGAGGGGGCAGGGGGTGTGTAAAAAGCATATTTTTACTGGTTGACATGGCAGACGAACATGTCTCTCTGAATAGTTGCCGGGTTAAAAAAATCCATCTATGTTTCCCTTTAAAACGGCAGGCTGAGTGCGGCAACCGGAGAGAAGCTCCGGCGGTGAATGGGGCAGGGTCCGTGTTTTTCGAGCATCTCCATATGCATCCGGGTTGCATAACCCTTATGTTTCTTGAAACCATAGACAGGATAAAGGGAGTGAAAATGATCCATCAGCCTGTCCCTGGTAACTTTTGCAATTATTGATGCCGCTGCAACCGAGGCGCTGATACTCTCTGCCCTCGGCATGGAGACCTGCTTTATCTTCAGGGGAAGCTCCATTGCGTCTATTATCAGGATTCCCGGAGTATCAGCGAGGTCCTCTATCGCCGTTATCATTGCCTGTTTCGTGGCCCTGTATATATTTATCCTGTCTATCTCCTCAGGACCGACAATCCCAATTCCTATATCTTCAGCCTGAGAGAGTATCTCCCAAAACAGGGCATCCCTCTGCTTCGGGCTCAGCTTCTTGGAATCCTTAAGCCCCGCTATCCTTAGACCAGAAGGCAACACCACTGCCGAGGCAACTACAGGGCCTGCCAGAGGCCCTCTGCCGGCTTCATCCACCCCGGACAGGGGAGTGTGGCCCTGCGCACGGAAACGGTCGTCATAGGTGTAAGGATCTTCAGAGGCCACGATAGTTGCCCATCAGTATCAGCGTCTGAAATGCTCTTTTTCCTTAACCTTGGCAGCCTTCCCCTTCTTGTCTCTGAGGTAGTACAGCTTTGCCCTCCTGACATCTCCCTGCCTTATGACTTCAAGCTTCTCGATAACCGGAGAATGAACCGGAAAGATTCTCTCCACACCAATGCCATGAGAGACCTTTCTGAGCATGAAAGTTTCCTTTATACCACTGCCTTTACGGCCTATAACAACACCTTCAAAGGGCTGAATCCTCTCCTTGTCTCCCTCTACAACCCTCACGTGTATCCTTACAGTATCACCAATATTGAATTGCGGAACCTCTCTCCTGAAAGCCTCCTCTACAGAGCTTACCATATTCATTCTTCTTCCTCCTTTATCTCCCTGATTAGTTCATTATCCTCTTCACTGAGGGTTACTCTCTGCAACAACCCGGGTCTTCGCTGAAGGGTATGCCTAAGCGCCTCTTTTCTCCTCCACCTTTTTATCAACCTGTGGTTTCCACCAAGCAGCACATCAGGCACCTTCATCCCCCTGAACTCTACAGGCCTTGTATACTGGGGATAATCGAGCAGACCTGTTGTAAAAGACTCCTCTTCAGCAGACCTGGAGTCTCCAAGAACACCAGGCAATAATCTTGTAACGGCATCTATTATAACCAAAGCAGGCAATTCTCCACCAGTCAGCACATAATCTCCGATGGATAGCTCCTCATCCGACACCGCCCTTATCCTCTCGTCAAAGCCCTCATACCTGCCTGATATAAAGAGGATACGCCTCCTGTTTCCTGCATACTCCTCTGCAAGCGACTGGTTAAAAACCCTGCCACCCGGTGTAAGCAGCACTTTAAACCTCTCCAGCCCATCCTTACACAGATAATCCAGGGCATTGTATACAGGCTCGGGTTTCAAGACCATCCCTGCCCCGCCCCCATAGGGAGAATCATCAACCTGGCGGTGTTTATCCGTGGTAAAGTCTCTTATATTATAGACATCCACACTGACAACTCCCCGCTCTATCGCCCTCTTCATGATACTCTCTGAAAGGTACGATCTTATTATATCGGGAAACAGTGTCAGGACCTCAAATGTCATGGTGTCAAATATCCCGGGTGTCATTCAAGGAGCCCTGCTTCCGGGGAGATAATAATCCTCTTCTTCCTGATGTCTATCTCCCTGATAACATCCCTGATAACCGGGATCAGATACTCCTTCTCCCCATCCCTGACAACATAGACATCATTACTGCCGGTCTCGATTATGTCGGTCACCTCTCCGATATATACACCTTCAACAGTAAAGACCTTCAGACCAATTATCTGATAATAATAGTAAACACCATCAGGCAACGGGGGACTCTCCTCCTCCGGTACCATTAATTGTCCTCCACGGAGAGTTGCGGCATCTTCAGGGGAGTTAATCCCGCGCAATTTCATAATGACTGTACGGCCATAGGGTTTGGAGTATTCAATGGTAAATTCCTTTATCTCATCATCAAGTTTGATATACACTCGATATACATCATCAAATCTTTCAAGAGAAAAAGTGAGGGGCAAGACTATAAATTCCCCCTTCACACCCCGTGACTTGACTATTCGCCCGATACTGACCAAAGAAGACATAGTTTATCCTGAAGATAGAAGATATGACTTTACCGGCTTAAAGGAAGGAGCAAGGACACTGCCCCGGAAGAGGCGCCCCCCTTCCGGGTATATCATTCTTTTATTCAAGTTTTATTCAAGAATTTCAAGGACACAGCGTTTACCCATCTTGGTTCCTGCTGCAGAAAGGATTGTCCTCATGGCCCGCGCTGTTTTTCCCTGTTTTCCTATT
>BDTQ01000118.1 GCA_002898135.1 bacterium BMS3Bbin07 | reverse complement strand
GTCTCCACCACTGAAGAGAGCCTCTGAAACGACTGTCTGCTGAAGCTCAGGAGGCTTGATCTCTTTACGAAATCATACACCCCAAGGGGGGAGAAGAACCTGGCGGTTCCACCTGTCGGGAGGGTATGGTTTGGGCCTGCTGCATAATCACCGAGGGATTCAGGGGTCCATTTTCCAAGGAATATGGCCCCTGCATTCTGAATCTGCGGCAGAAGTTTTTCCGGTTTTTCCGTCATAATCTCAAGATGCTCAGGGGCTATGAGATTGGCAAGCCGGACTGCCCTTTTGAGCGTACCCGTTACAATTATTGCACCAAAATTCCTCAGGGAGGCCTCGGCAATCTCTCTACGTTCGAGGGCCTTCAGCTGTATACTCACCTCTTCACTCACCCTGAGAGCCAGTCTTTCGGAGGAGGTGACAAGCACCGAGGAGGCAAGCTCATCATGCTCTGCCTGGCTCAAAAGGTCTGAGGCCACAAACTCCGGAGGGGCTGTCCTGTCCGCAATAATAAGGACCTCGCTTGGACCGGCAATCATATCAATATCCACCTCACCGAAGACCATACGCTTGGCAGTGGCAACATAGACATTCCCGGGGCCTACTATCTTGTCCACCTTCCTTATTGTCTCCGTCCCGCAGGCCATGGCAGCTATAGCCTGGGCCCCTCCAACCCTGTAGACCTCCCTGACCCCTAAAAGGCTTATAGCAGCCATCACATAAGGGTTGACCACTCCACGTGGAGTGGGGACACAGAGGGCAAGCTCCCTTACCCCGGCCACCTGGGCCGGAATCACATTCATCAGGACTGTTGAGGGATAGGATGCCTTGCCACCGGGAACGTATACACCAACACGCTGAATGGGACGGATAATCTGTCCCAGCGTGGCTCCCCTCTCTCTGTACGACCAGGACTCCTCCTTCTGCCTGAGATGAAAGTCTCTGATCCTCCCGGCAGCCATCTTCAAAGCCTCAACCCCATCAGGGTCTGCCTTCCCGGCGATCGCCTTTATCTCCCTGAGGCCTATCCTGAGGTTTTCTGTTTCAAGGCCGTCGAATCTCCCGGTATATTCCCTTACCGCCACGTCTCCCCGCACCCTGACATCGGATACAATCCCTGAAACCGCATTTACAATCTCCTCACTCACGCCTCCGGCACGCTCTTTCAGAAGCGCCAGAAAACGCTCGAGATCCTCTTCATTCCTGATTATCCTCATTTCCCTTTTCTCTCCATATCCCGATTTTTTAATTTTGACCGGCTCCGTAAGACTACTATCAACTTAATCAACCGTTTAACTTTATCTGCCCTAATAAGTCTCTCAATATTCATCAAACGCCTTCCTGTTTAGAATAAACTGCCTGAAAACGAAAAGACAAGGCAGGGTTAAATTGATGCTAAAATTGATTTTTATCTCCCCTTCAAAATAAAATAAGGGACTGTTTCTCTTAATGGGGGTTAATAATGAAGGTCACATTTACTGACGGGAAGGAAATCACTGTACTCGAAAACGAGTCACTCCATGATGCGTTCAAACGACAGGAGGTCTACATAACTGCATCCTGCGGGGGCAAAGGCACGTGCGGAAAATGCAGGGTCAGGATTGTCAATGGAGACTACAAGTGCAGGTCTTATGGAAAAATCTCACAGGAAGACAGGAACAGAGACATAGTGCTCGCCTGCCAGACCTTTGCAGAGGGAGACCTCCTTGTTGATATACCGGTTGAGTCAAGGTTGTCGGTAGGTGACAAGATCGCCATCTCCAGGTCAAAAGACCTTATTGAACTCCTGAAAACATATCAGGCGACAATATCACCGCTAATAACAAAAACACCTCTCAGACTGCCCCCACCGACAATTGATGACAATATTAGTGATCTTGAGAGATTAAGGCGCGAACTGGATACCAGGGAGATCGAGCTGCGCTATTCAAAGGATTTTGTCTCAAGGATGCCTGATGACCTGAGGAAGTTCGACTGGAATGTAACCCTCTGCTACCAGGATGATTCAGCAGAGGCATTATTCCTTGAACCTGCTGAAGCCAAAGGCACACGCTATGGAATCTCTGTCGACATCGGAACAACCACGGTTGTTCTCTACCTCATCGACATGGCAAACGGGGACGTCATGGATGTGGCATCAACATATAACTCCCAGATGCGCTATGGGGATGATGTTATTACCAGGATTGTCCACGCTACTGAAGGGGGGGGACTTAATGACCTCAGAAAGGCAGTTGTTACGGACATCAACGACCTTATCTCACCACTTACAGCAAGGCACGAAATAGAGCCCCGGCATATTGAATCCATTGTAATCTCCGGCAATACAACCATGACCCACCTCTTCTGGGGATTCAATCCCGCACACATAAGGGAAGCGCCCTACATACCTGCCGTAAACTACTTTCCTGTATGGAAGGCTTCCGAGACAGGCATAAGGACAGGTAAAAACACACCGGTGTATACTGTGCCGTGTGTGGCAAGTTATGTGGGTGGTGACATTGTTTCAGGGGTGATTGCCACAATGATGCACAGAAACCCGGAGATATCACTCTTTATGGATATCGGCACAAACGGGGAGATAGTTATAGGCAATAACGATTGGATGATGACGGTTGCCTGCTCGGCCGGCCCCTGCTTTGAAGGCAGTGGGATAAAATACGGCATGAGGGCTACTGACGGAGCTATCGAGTCGATAAGGATCGACCCTGAAACATACGAGACCGAAATAAAGGTGATAGGGGAGACGAAACCACTCGGCATATGCGGCTCTGGAATGATAGACGCCATCTCTGAAATGTTCCTGGCCGGGATACTTGATCAGCGGGGCAAGTTTGTCAGAGAAACTGCGTCTTCAAGGATTAGGGAGGGGGAAGACGGCACGGAATTTGTGATTTACCATAATGAAAAAGGTGATATTGTACTTACACAGGTAGACATAGAGAATATAGTGAGGGCAAAGGCTGCCGTTTATGCAGGTGTCTCCCTTCTGCTCAAGGAAGTAGGGTTCACCCTCGACATGATCGAAAAAGTTTATATTGCCGGGGGCTTTGGTAACTACCTCAATGTTGAAAGGGCAATACTGATAGGTATGTTGCCTGACATCCCGAAGGAGAGGTTCCAATTCAGGGGAAACACCTCAATTGCCGGGGCCTACCTGTGCCTTCTCTCAAAAGATATGCGCAGAGAGGCTGAAGACGTGGCATCAAGGATGACCTACATAGAACTATCTGCAAAGGGAGGCTTTATGGACGAATTTATGTCAGCAATGTTCCTTCCACACACTGACATGGAACAGTTTCCGACGGTACAGACACTATTAGAGAAAAAAAGGAGCTGAGGCAGTGCGCCTGCAGACCTGTCAATCCCAGCTTATTACCTTCCAGAAGTGTTCATACAAACGGCTCTGCCTGACAGGGTTCAGTTCCTCATCAAAGGCAATACCTATAAAGTAAATCTTCCCCATTTTAGATAACCATACGACCCTGCCTTCTGCGGTATCGTTCTCTTTAATTCCTTTTACTGATATAAAGGTAACCTCTATGGTAACAGGGGTACCCTTTTCCAAAGGTACATAGGAATAAACTCCCATACCCGACTGTGAGATGCTGGAAACCATGGTTTCAACGGGCTGTGGATTCTTGTCGTTTTTTACCTCAACAACTGCCGTTGCCAATATTGGATATCTATGATGTCTGCGGAGATTCCGGATCATTTCCTCACACTGTTCAGGTTCTACGGAACGGCCTTTCTTCCTTATCATACAAGCCGTTCCATAAACATACCATAGCCCCCTCAATAAGCTCTACATATTTTACCATACATCTGTCAAAAATATGGATTATTCCGATTTTATTAAACCGACAAATAAAAACTGAGTTTTTAAAAGGAACACCCCCCTTAATCCCCTCTTGATAGAGGGGATTAAGGGGGAAGCATGTACTCTCCCCTCTATCAAGAGGGGGCAGGGGGTGTGTAAAGAGCGGTTTTTCATCCGGTTAACTGTTTGATATTGCTGACGAACATGTCTCTCTGAATAATTGCCGGGTTAATAACACGTCTTTTAGTCCCATCTTCCATTTTTTGTGATATAATCTTCTTAGCTTCATTCAATATGTTTTTTGATAAATCCTGAAACAGAAAAAAACCGGAAATGCGGGGGGATTATGGAAAAAAACAATTTCTGGTCACCGTATATCGCTGGAATCGGTCTCGGTCTGACCCTTCTGGCAACCTTCTACATTATCGGCTGGGGACTCGGTGCCTCAAGTGCCTATTCATTGGTTACGGCTGTCGGCCTAAACGAAATCAGTCCAGGTTATGCAGGCAGCCTCAAGTATTTTTCAAGATAC
The DNA here is from genome assembly GCA_002898135.1 of bacterium BMS3Bbin07. Taxonomy (GTDB): domain Bacteria; phylum Nitrospirota; class Thermodesulfovibrionia; order Thermodesulfovibrionales; family JdFR-85; genus BMS3Bbin07. Next base: position 1,650 of record BDTQ01000118.1, on the reverse strand, counting down.
CTCACTGCTGGATATCCACTGAAAGACTGGGTCCTTTTTGAGGTCACAGGACTCTTTATCGGCGCCCTGGCAGGGGCACTGCTGAGTGGCAACTTCAGGGTCAGATTTGACAAGGCTGAAAAAATGAGCAGCAAAAAGAGACTGGTAACCGCAGCTACAGGTGGTATATTGATAGGTTTTGCAAGCAGGCTCTCGAGGGGATGCACCAGTGGAGTTGCCCTTTCAGGCGGGGCACAACTTGCAGCAGGAGGGTGGATATTTGTCATTGCAATGTTTGCAGGCGGCTTTGTTGTTGCGGCCCTTTTCAGGAGGTTATGGTCATGACAGCCCCCTTGTATGGATATGGAATGTTCGGTGTAAATACAAGCCTTTTACTGGCAGTAATTCTGGGAATTTTCTTTGGTCTCTTTTTAGAGAGGGGCGGCCTTGGCAACCCCCATAAATTGACCGGCGTTTTTTATTTTACTGACTTTACCGTCCCGAAGGTCATGTTTACTGCAATACTCGTTGCTGCTTCCGGGCTTTATCTGCTGTCGGACCTGAAACTCCTGGACATAAGCAGGGTCTGGATTGTCCCGGCTTTTTTCTGGCCCCAGATTGCAGGGGGCTTATTATTCGGGGCAGGCTTTGTCTTAAGCGGATACTGTCCCGGGACAGCCATAGCCGGATTTGCATCAGGAAGACTGGATGCGCTGGTTGCCATGACAGGCATTGGCGCCGGTTCACTGATATTTGCCGTCCTGTATCCCTATATCGAAGGGTTTTACATCTTTTCAGCAATGGGAAGTGTGACTTTGCCTCAATTATTGAAGATAAATCACTGGTTTGTGATGGTACTCCTGTATGTTCTTGCAGCGGGTATGTTTTATCTGATGGAACGGTTTGAGAAGAGGAGTTAACCCTTTCCGGAATTCAGGAGGTCTCTTAACTCCTTGCCGGTCCTGAAGTATACAACCTTTTTCCCTGGAACCTCAACAGACTGGCCTGTCTTTGGATTTCTTGCCTTTCGCGGATTCCGGGTCTTGATCCTGAAATTACCAAACCCCCTCAACTCCACCTTCTCACCCTTGCCAAGGGCCTCCCTGAGGGTCTCAAAAAAGGTCTCGACTATTATCTCAGCCTGCTTAAGCGTAAAACCCTCCAGTCTCTCAGAGACTTTTTCAATAAGCTCGGATCTGGTCATAACCCCTCCTTGATTACTCAGAATGCATTTTCCCGGGTTTAATAATACATGAGATACTTCAGACTTACAGTGCCAAAGGCCTCTTTAAACTCCTTTGGAATACGGCTGCTTATCAGATCAAAGATTGATGACTTCTCTTTTTTTGACACTACCTTGGGCTCACCCTTGATCCCCCCAAGGCTGGCAGCCTCCATAATGGCATCCTGGATATTACCAAGGGCATCAACCAACCCCACTGCTTTTGCCTGCCTTCCTGTAAAGACACGGCCATCGGCAATCTTTCTGACACGCTCATAGGGGATATTCCGACCCTCGGAGACAGCCCTGATAAACTGGTCATGGACATCATCAAGCACACCCTGCAGGATGGCCCTCTCCTCCTTGCCTATACCCCTGAAGACAGACGTCAAGTCCTTGTGTTTACCACTCTTTATCACCTCTGTCCTGATTCCCACCTTATCCATAAG
>BDTQ01000117.1 GCA_002898135.1 bacterium BMS3Bbin07 | reverse complement strand
CTATTGCATGGGTGCATGTTGCACAGGCCGTACAAACAGCAGAATTAGGGCCCTTGGCGCCAAATCTCATGGAGACCCTGCCGGCTGCAAGGTTTATGATTAACATCGGAATAAAGAAAGGGGTTACGCGCTTGTATCCCTTCTCAAGCAAGGCCTGGTGATAATGCTCGATTGCAGGTAATCCTCCAATGCCGGAGCCGACAACAACACCGACCCTCTCGGCATTGGCCTCGGTAATCCTGAGCCCCGAGTCATCCATGGCCATCTGTGCGGCTGCAATTGCAAAGTGGATAAAGCGATCCATCTTTTTTATCTCTTTCTTCTCTATATAATCAGCCGGGTCAAAATCTTTTACCTCCCCTGCTATATGCACCGGGAGAGGAGAAGAGTCAAAAGACGTAATAGTCCCTATACCCGACCTGCCCTCCAGCATGGCAGACCAGTTTTCTTCCACCCCGAGACCAAGGGGAGTTATGAGACCAAGACCTGTTATAACAACCCTTCGGAGATTCATTTATGCCTGGCTCTTGTTCTTTATATACTCTACGGCATCCTGGACCTTCAGGATTTTCTCTGCGTCCTCATCGGGTATCTCAATCCCGAATGTCTCCTCAAACGCCATTACGAGTTCTACAGTATCAAGAGAGTCGGCCCCTAAATCTTCCACAAACGATGCCACTGGTGTTACCTGAGCAAGATCAACACCAAGCTGGTTTGCTATAAGTTCTTTTACTTTCTCCTCTACCATCTCACAACCTCCAAAATATAAGATTAAGAACCGAACTGCGTTTCTCTTCGGCCCACGACTTGTCCAGGCACAAAGCACCTGATATAAACACAAAAACCGGACATCATCCGGTTTCAGTTATTACATGTACATACCGCCGTTTACATGAACCACCTGTCCCGTGATATACCCGGCATCAGGAGATGACAGAAAGACCACGGCATTGGCAACATCCTGCACAGTCCCCAACTTTCCCATCGGTATTGCCTTCTTCATCTCATCCTTTACATTGTCCGGCAGTTTCTCAGTCATTGCAGTCATGATAAACCCCGGGGCCACTGCATTTGCCGTTATCCCCCTGCCGGCATATTCCTTTGCAATGGTCTTGGTCAGTCCGACAATGCCGGCCTTTGAGGCAGAGTAGTTGGCCTGACCGGGATTGCCCATAAAGGCAACAACAGATGCAATATTGACAACCCTGCCATAACGCCTCTTTGACATTATCTTTACTGCCTCCTTTGAACAGAGAAAAACACTTTTAAGGTTAACGTCTATCACGCTGTCCCAGTCTTCTTCCTTCATTCTCAGCAGTAAGGCATCACGGGTAATACCTGCATTGTTGACAAGGATATCCATACCGCCGAACTCCTTTACCACAGTGCTGAACATATCCTTGACACTATCAGCATTTGACACATCAGCAGTTACAGGGATTGCCCTTACACCCATTCTGACAAGGCCCTCTGCAACGGCCCCGGCATCATCAGCGCTAAGGTCAACAACCGCAATATTAACCCCGAGGGTTGCAAGGCTTTCAGCTATAGCCTGACCAATGCCCCTGCCTGCCCCGGTAACTAACGCTACCTGTCCCTTAAAATCCATCATCTCCCCCTTTCATAGCAAGCAGATATTCAGGGCTTCCGGGTTTTACCCCTGCCCCTCTGATTTGTCTTCTTCACCCGGCACCCATTTTAACAGACTTCAGCTATCTTTTCCAAGCCCTGATAGAACCCATTGTTAACCAATACATATCCCGGATTTGTTTTTCGTGACGTGTATTATACTCCAAATCCCTGTAAAATAACAAAAAACCAAACAGGTCCCTTCTTGACATAATATCCGCATTAAATCTTAATATATATAATGACCAGTGATTTTTACACTCATTTAAGAACAAGGGCCTTAGAGATAGCAGCCTCCCAGGGAACACCTTCCTTCTACAGGGTCTTTAAAGGAGAGCTTCAGGAATCCCTTCAACGCTTGCAGGAAAATGTAATACTGAAACAATGTATAAGTCATATAGACATTGTCCAGGAAGGGATGGGGCACGGTTATGAGCACTCAAAGGCCGTTGCCGTAGATGCCGGGGCTCTCGTGATGATAGAGGGAAAAAGGATGGCTATCTCCGGGGATATAATCGAAAAACTCATTATCAGTGCACATATTTCAGGGCTCCTCCACGACATAAAACGGGGAAATGAAAACCATGCCATAGCCGGCAGTGAAGAAGCAAGGAGGATTCTGGTCTGCTCCGGTATTGACAGCAGATTCAAGCGGTATATAGCCCTGGCTATAAGAAACCATGAGGCCTTCAAGACGGTTGTGCCTCCGGAGGATGAGTATGAAAGACTGATAAGCAATGCACTCTACGATGCAGACAAATTCAGGTGGGGACAGGAAAACTTCACGAAGACCGTGTGGGACATGCTTGAGTTCGGCAATATCTCTCCCGAGGCCTTTCTGGAAAATTACAAGAAAGGTATTGAGTATATTGAACGCATAAAGGAGACATTCAGGACAGAGACAGGCAAGAGATACGGGCCCGAGATAATAGATATGGGGCTTGAGATCGGCAAGGTAATATATTCAGAGTTAAAGGAAATCCTCGGCAGATAGGTTATGCCTCTTTCCTTGGGTATATATACTCACCAAAGAGGACACCCTTCAGCCACTTATGTGCAAACTTCAGCAGCTCCACCTCGTCTTCCCTTATCATCTGTATCGTTACCTCATCCACATCATAGAGGTCAAGGAACTTGCTTTCAAAGACAAAGTTTCTGAAGCTGTCCGTATCAAAGCTACCCAGCATGTACAATCTCTGACTCTTTTCATCAGGCTCCACACCACCGGCAAGGAGTTTCTTGTTAAGAACAATCTCAAACCAGTCCTTGTTGACAAAATCATAACGATCTATCTCCTGGGACTCTCTCCATTGACGAACCGTCCATTCCTTATCCTCTTCAAACCCCTTGCAGAAGGGCTCTTTAATCTGGTAATAAAAATCACCGCTCTCTGCTTCAGAGCTTTCTGTAGCTCCGAGACCAAGGGGATAGTATCTGCATATAAGTGGCCTGTCCTCATAAATATTACAGCCATCTTCGCCAACAAACGGACATTTGCCATCCTCCGTCACATTGAGCAGGAAAAAGGGGAGTTTGGTGCTCTTCAGGTCAACAATCCGGGTATATAATGAGAGGAACTCAGCCGAAGTAATGCCGAGTTTGTTTTTGATCCTCAGCACATCGTAAGGAGTAAGAGATATTGTTATTTTCCCGCAACATTCCCTGAAACACTCCAGCCCTTTATGACAGGAAAATCTGAACTTGCTGTCCAGGTTCATCCTGACAGGCTCAACAGGGTTTTTATCCGGCTGCTTTCTTGCTTTTTCCATAATAAAAACTTCCTTTCAGATTTTGGTTTAGCGATTAAATATCGAGTGGCATTGTTGTAATCGTGACGATTATTAAAGTAACGATGAGTATTATGATAGCTCATTTGCCCTGAAAATTTCCAACCAACTCCATAATCACCTTACGCCACCCATCCGGTCCGATACCATCAGCCCTGACAATATCAGGTATGACAATCCTGCTGTCATAAACACCGCCCGGTTTCTGAACAACCACGGGGATATCCACTGTCTCAAGCATCGGGATATCATTTGGGCTGTCACCAATTGCAATAGTCCTGATATCTCCAAACTCTTTCCTGTATAACTCTGTCAGTATCCGTACTGCCTTGCCCTTATCGCTTTCTCCCATAAGATGGTAGTATCTTCCCACTGTGAAATTCAGTCCAAGTGATAAAACGGCATCCCTGAGCCGCTCCTCATCCGCACCGTCCTCTACAATAAACGGTTCATCAAAATCCCTCTCCTTTGATAACCTTGCCTCCTCCGGGCTCAGTCCGGTAAGGGATACAATCTCCTCTACAGTCATATCCCCGAACCCTTTCACCCTGAACCCCATCTCCCTCAGTCTTCGGAGTCCGTCCCTGAGCTCACTGTACCGCTTTCCTATGATTATGACACGATATCCGTTGTCATGCCTGACGCCAACGTCCGGAGATTTTTTGAAATAACCGACAGGGATAAAGATTCCGCCACCGTTTTCAGAGACAAAAGGGTCTCTGTTTTCAAGGCGCTCCCTGTAAAGCTCAATCTCGCCCCTGGTCTTGCTTGAACAGAGAACAAGGGGAATTCTCTTCTCTTTTATAAGATCAAGGGCATCGAGGGCCTCTTCAAAAGAGTAGTTGTCATAACTGAGGAGGGTGCCGTCAAGGTCTGTGAATATCACAATATACGTGTCCATAAAAATCTCCTTAACCTGCTTTACCGCCTGATAACTATCTGTATGTCCATCACGTTTGTGCCGGTGGGCCCGGTTATAAAAAGCCCTCCAACCTGTTTGAAGAAATTATATGAATCATTCTCAGCAAGGAACTTTAGA
>BDTQ01000116.1 GCA_002898135.1 bacterium BMS3Bbin07 | reverse complement strand
ATGTCATCTGGGTGCCTGAGTTTGCAAGGACAGGATGGCTTAAAGACCTGTCAACCCTTATCCCTGAAGACAAACGGAACGAGTTCTTCCCCGGGCCCATGCAGGCCGTCACCTATAAGGGCAGCGTATACGCCATACCCTGGTATATTGATGCAGGCCTGCTCTATTACAGAAAGGACCTCCTCAATAAATACGGTTTTGAGCCACCGAAGACCTGGCAGGAACTCGTAAAGACCGCCCGCAGTATCATGGAGAAAGAGCCTCAGGTATACGGCTTCATATGGCAGGGCAAACAGTATGAAGGACTCGTCTGCAATGTCCTCGAATACTTCTGGAGTAACGGCGGAGATGTACTGAAAAACGGCAGGGTCGTTATCAACAGCCCTGAAAATATAGAGGCATTACAGTTCATGGTAGATTTGATAAGGAAATACAAGGTCACTCCTCCGCTTGTCGTCACTGCAATCGAGGAGCCCACAAGGCATATTTTCGGCAGCGGCAGGGCTCTCTTTATGAGGAACTGGCCCTATGCCTGGAACATCTTTCAGCGGGAGGGCTCCGCAGTCAGGGGAAAGATCGGGGTATCAAGGCTGCCGTCTTTTCCCGGTAAATCATCTGCATCAACCCTTGGCGGGTGGCAGCTTGGGATAAACAGGTATTCTAAAAACCCGAAGGCTGCCGAAAGGTTTGTTAAATTCCTGACATCCTCCGAATCCCAAAAGACCCTTGCCCTCACAATCGGCTATAAACCAACAAGAAAATCCCTTTACAGGGATGCAGACCTGATAGCACAGCAGCCCTTTATCGCAAGCCTTTACGATATATTCATGACGGCAAGGCCAAGGCCCGTAACACCCTACTACATGCTTATCACCCAGGTGATGCAGCCCGAATTCAGCGCTGCCCTCTCCGGCATAAAGACCCCTGAAGATGCATTAAAAACAGCCCGGATACAGATCGAGCGAATACTCGGAGCAGAATAATGCGGGACGAGGAGAGGGGAAGATGGTTCGTAATGCCTTCTCTTGTCCTGCTCTCCATTGTCACGATATATCCCCTGATATATGTACTGTACCTGAGTCTTCAGAGGAGACTGCTGATATTCGATGTCTCAAGGTTTATAGGTATTGATAATTATCTCTTTCTCCTCAAAGACGACAGGTTCTTTAATGCCTTTAAAAACACACTGTACTTTACAGTAATGTCAGTCTCTCTGGAGCTGTTGCTCGGCCTCGCAATAGCCCTCCTCATCAACAGGTCCTTCAGGATGAAGGGTCTGGTGCGGGCAATTGTCCTCATCCCGTGGGCAATCCCCACGGTTGTTTCTGCAAAGATGTGGGAATGGATTTACAATACGGACTTCGGGATACTGAATTATCTGCTGGGTGTAAAGATAAACTGGCTCGGAAGTCCTTTCTGGGCCATTAATGCAGCGGTATTCATGGATGTATGGAAGACCACGCCCTTTGTGGTAATCCTCCTTACAGCAGGACTGCAGGTCATACCAAAAGACCTCTACCAGGCCGCCAGGGTGGATGGAGCAGGGAGGTGGGACATCTTTACAAGGATAGTCCTGCCACTTCTTAAGCCCGTAATCCTGGTGGTCCTCATATTCAGGACACTCGATGCCTTCAGGGTCTTTGATGCCATCTATGTACTGACAGGGGGCGGTCCTGCCAACACAACCGAGACCCTCTCGATATATGCATACAAGGTCCTTTTTCAGACGCTTCAGTTCGGCTATGGCTCCACCCTTGCCGTAGTAGTCTTTCTCTGCACCGGGGGTATCAGTATATTTTACATAAGGATGCTCAGCAGGGGTGTCAAATTATGAGAAGAACCATCTTCTACCTCCTGATAATCCTTCTGTCCCTTTACTGTGCTGGACCACTTCTGTGGCAGTTTATTACAAGCCTGAAGCCTGACACGGAACTGACAAAGCTCCCCCCCATCCTGCCCAGGTCACCTACCATGGATAACTACATCTCTATCTTTAAGGGACACCCTTTCTTCAGGATCATCCTCAACAGTGCAATCGTTGCAGCATCAACCACTGCTCTCTCCCTGATCCTCGGCTCCCTCTGCGCCTTTGGCCTTGCAAAGCTGAGGATCGGTTACAAGGGTTTGATCCTCGGCTTCGTCCTTTCGGTATCCATGTTTCCTCCGATCGCAACAGTGAGTCCACTCTATATCATAATCCGGGCCCTCGGTCTCAGGGACACGCTCTTTGCATTGATAATCACCTATACCACGTTCTCCCTGCCCCTGGCTATCTGGGTGCTCACAAACTTCTTCAGGGAGATTCCTGACGAGATATACCTTGCTGCACGGGTAGATGGATGCACACCGTTTCAGGTCTTCTACAAGATTATGCTGCCCCTTGCGGCACCCGGTATCTTTGCAACGGCAATACTCGTATTTATATTCTCATGGAACGAGTTCCTCTTTGCCCTCACATTCACATCCACTGTTGCATCAAGGACAATACCGGTAGGGATTGCACTGTTCCCGGGGCTACATGAAGTCCCGTGGGGCGACATGGCAGCCGCCTCGGTAGTCGTCACCATCCCCCTGATAATACTCGTGTTTGCCTTCCAGAAGAGGATTATCGAGGGACTCACAGCAGGCTCGATCAGGGGATAGGACCAACTAAGACCTGTACTTCGGTCTCTTGTTGGACTCAAGAACCTTCTTCCGCAGCCTCACGGATTGAGGGGTTATCTCCACTATCTCGTCTTCCTTGATGAATTCTATGGCCTGCTCAAGACTCATCTGCCTTGGCGGCACCAGTTGCAGTGTATCATCAGCAGCAGAGGCACGCATATTTGTAAGCTTCTTTTCTTTTGTGATATTCACATCCATATCATTTTCCCTCGAATTTTCACCCACAACCATACCCTCGTAGACACGTGTGTTTTCCTTGATAAAAAGGGTCCCTCTGGGCTGTATGTGAAACAGCGCATATGGGGTAGCCCTTCCCGACCTGTCGGCAACAAGTGCACCTGTCTTTCTTTTTGTTATGGGACCATGCCACGGTTCGTATCCGTCAAACAGATGGTTTGAGAGGCCTGTCCCCCTTGTATCCGTCAGGAACTGGGACCTGAACCCGATCAAACCCCGGGAGGGGATCCTGAACTCAAGGACGGCCCTGCCATGTCCATTATTCTGCATCTTCAGCATCTTGCCCCTCCTTATCCCGATCTGCTGGGTCACCACGCCAACAAACTCTTCAGGCACATCTATTACGAGCAGTTCCATCGGCTCATGCAGGACACCGTTGATATCTTTTGTTATGGTCTCAGGCATTGATACAGAGAGCTCATAACCCTCTCTCCTCATCATCTCTATAAGTATTGCAAGCTGTAATTCTCCTCGCCCCATAACCCGGAATGAATCGGGATTCTCAAAATCCACCTTTATGGATACATTGTAAAGCAGCTCCTTTTCAAGGCGCTCCCGCAGTTTTCTTGACGTTACATAAGTGCCTTCCTTACCTGCAAAAGGAGCGGTATTAACAGAAAAGACCATTGAGATAGTCGGTTCATCCACTTTTATTCTCGGCAGTGGTTTTGGTCTCTCTATATCCGTAATCGTATCCCCTATGGTAATCCCCTCTATCCCGGCAAGGGCGACTATATCGCCGGCAGTGGCCTCCTGGGTCTCCACGCGGTCGAGTCCATCAAAGGTGTAGATGGAGGTTATTTTCGTCTTTACCGCCTCACCCTTGTTGTCAATCATGGCCACGGCATCTCCAACCCTGACTGTACCTGAAAAAACCCTCCCGATAGCAAGCCTGCCGATATAATCGTTATAATCTATATTGGTTACAAGGAGCTGCAGGACACCATCCCTGTCACCATCCGGAGCAGGAATTGTCTGAAGAATAAGGTCAAAAAGCGGCTTCAGGTTTTCAGATTCATCATCCATGCTGAGCTTTGCAATCCCGTCCCTGGCAATTGCGTATACAATAGGAAAGTCCAGTTGCTCTTCCGAGGCATCCAGATCAATGAACATATCATATATCTCATTTAAAACTTCCTGTATCCTTGCATCAGACCTGTCAATCTTGTTTACAACCAGAATCGGAGTCAATTTAAGCTCAAGTGCCTTTTTAAGAACAAACCTGGTCTGCGGCAGGGGTCCCTCCGAGGCGTCAACCAGGAGCAACACCCCGTCCACCATCTTCAGGATTCTTTCAACCTCGCCTCCAAAATCAGCATGTCCGGGGGTGTCAACGATATTTATGATCGTGCCGTTATAATCAACGGCAGTGTTTTTCGCCATAATGGTAATACCCCGCTCCCGCTCAAGATCGATATTATCCATAACCCTGTCGCGTACCTTCTCATTGGCCCGAAATGCTCCTGCCTGTCTTAACATACCGTCAACAAGGGTTGTCTTGCCATGGTCAACATGGGCAACTATTGCAATATTTCTTAAATCCTCACGTTTCATTATCCTGTCCTTTACATCCATTTTTTAATCCTCTTCCTTATTTGAGTTAAATTTTTTCTTCTTCAAACGATTCCGAAAACATTCAATGCACTCTTAAAAAACTCAACTTTTCTATCTGTCATTCCGGCAGTCCTTAAACCGGAATCTATTCTTTGGAAATGCTTTCCGGATGCCCTTAACGCTTCCGGCGCATGACGACAAAAAGTCATTTATGCACAAACCCTATACCGGCAGATATGCCCTTGGGTTCAGATCAAGCCCGGCTATATCTCCCTTTACAAAATGAAGATACCCTGCAGCAGCAATCATTGCAGCATTATCCGTGCAGAGTGCAACCGGGGGGACATAGAGCTCTATCCCCGTCCTTTCCGCCATCTCTTTCATCGCAGCCCTGAGCTGCCGGTTTGCAGCCACACCACCTGTCAGGGTTACGCTTTTTATTCCCTCCTTTTTAACAGCATCTTCCGCCTTTTTAATCAGCACATCTACTACAGCCGCCTGAAAAGACGCACAGACATTCTGTATAAGAGACTCGTCTGAAGAATTATCAAGAGAAACCTTTTCTATATAATTCCTGACAGCCGTTTTGAGTCCACTGAAGCTGAAGTCATAAGTCCCTGGCATGAGCGCCCTTGGGAATGGTATCGACTCCTGGTCCCCCTTCCCTGCAAGCTCATCTATCAACGGCCCCCCCGGATAACCGAGTCCGAGCAGTTTTGCGACCTTGTCATAGGCCTCACCGGCAGCGTCATCCCTCGTCCTGCCGAGCTCCCGGTAAGAGCCAAAACCATCCACCCTTATCAGGGAAGTATGTCCTCCGGAGACTATAAGACTGAGAAAGGGAAAGGCCGGTCGCTGCTCAAGGAGAAAGACGGAAAATATATGTCCTTCAAGGTGATTCACACCGATAAGGGGAAACCCCTTTGCATATGCAACTGCCTTTGCAAAGGAACACCCGACAAGGAGAGAGCCTATCAATCCAGGGCCCTGGCAGACAGCAATGCCCGAGAGGGTCTCAAGCCTCACAGAGGCCATCTTCAGGGCCTCATCTACCACAGGCCATATCATTTCAATATGACGCCTTGATGCAAGTTCAGGTACAATACCGCCGTACTTCTCATGTATCTCTGCCTGCGATGAGACTACGTTGGACAGGATACGACTGCCGTCAACCACTACGGATGCAGAAGTGTCGTCACAAGAGCTGTCTATGCCGAGAATATATGTCATCCAGTCATTAAGTCTTAACCCCCTACTGCCTGATGATTACCGTTCCTGCAGGCGGAGCAAACAGGAATATTGAATCCTCCAGAACTCTATTAATCTTTACATCCATAAGTATAATCTCTGTTTTGTTGCCATATCGGTCAAGAAATCTTATCTTCTCCAGTGGAAATTCGTTCTCTGAAAGTACTAATTCTACGGATTCAACAACCGTTTTTTCCCCCTTTGGGGTCATAAAAATATGTCCCTCTCTGCTTTTCAGATCGAAATTATTCTCCAGTTCATCAAGGTCCAGCAGTATTTTCAAGGGAGAACTGCTCAAGCCATAACCACCCATTGCTGAGATAAACGCCTGGGATTCGGAAGGCTGTGCAATAATCATCTCCTTACCTGTTAAATAAACCTCATCAGTACTCCCTTTCGTATACTTCCATCTCATCATGTCAGGGATTTTCAGATAAAATATCCCTTCAAAAATCTCTTCTTTTTCAAGGTCCTTTATATATGTAACCTGTCTGAAACTGCCCTCAAGTGTCCGGAGATTCTTATAGACAGCCCTTAGTTTTGTTAACGGCACCCCGTCTGCAGATATCGCAGGGAAAGGCAAAATAAGAGAGACGGCCACAAAAAATATAATGTACCTGACAGTATGCAGACAACGCCTTGGTATCCCTTCCACCCTCATAATAACTCAAAGGTAACGTAAAAACTACGG
>BDTQ01000115.1 GCA_002898135.1 bacterium BMS3Bbin07 | reverse complement strand
AGTGCGGCTTATCAATGAGTGCAGGACTATGGGAGTAGAGATTCTTCCGCCGGACATAAACCTGAGCGAAAGCCGGTTCACTGTGGTGGAAAACTCAATAAGGTTTGGTCTCGATGCCGTCAAGGGTGTAGGTGAGGCCGCCGTAGAACAGATACTGATGGCAAGAGAGGACGGACAATTTGAGTCAGTCGAAGATTTAATAAAACGGATTGCCACGAGAAAGGTTAACCGCAAGGTAATGGAGAGTCTTGTAAAGGCAGGGGCACTGGACAGCCTGATACCTGTTGCGGATTCCGACCCACAAAACGGGGACTTAAAAAAATCAGGAATCAATATGGTACGCGCTATGGCCATGAAGAGGACAACCAGATTGATGGATGGCAGAAACAACCTCTCCCTTTTCGGTCAACAGAGTTTCTTCGGCAGTAACGACGCTGAAGAAGTGCAGCCGTGGAGCGATGAGGATATCCTGAATGCTGAAAAGGAAGCCCTTGGTTTCTATATAACAGGACACCCTATAAATAAATATAAAAAGCTCCTTAAACTCATGGGCATTTTAAAGACATCAAGGCTTGAAGAGCTCGGCGATACCACTGAGGTAGCAATTTCAGGTATAATAAATACACTTAAAAAAACCCTTACCAAGGGGAAATCAGAACCCATGGCAGTGTATGTGCTGGAGGATGACGAGGGCACGGTTGAATGCATAGCCTTCCCGGAAATATACAGAAACTATTCCGATCTGATACTAAAAAACAACCTTATCCTGGTCAGGGGAACGATTGATAAGAGTGAAAAGGGGATAAAAATACTCACCAGGGAGATAACCACCCCGGAGGATGCCTTTCTGAACCAGGAGTTCAAACTTGAAATGAGGCTCGATAAAAATATCATGAAGGACAGTGCTTTGAGAGAGATCAAGGATTTATTATACAAACACAGCGGTAATTGTCCTGTATATATAAAGCTGAAAGCGGGTGATTATGAGACAACACTACTTACTGAATACAACATAAAACCCGATGTTGAAATTATTGATACCCTGGAAGGCATTACAGGTATTGGAACAGTAAAACTCCTCAGGCTGAACGGGCACAAGGAAACGCACCATGCCAACAACAACCACTCCTTCAGGAGAACCCGTAAATGATGCGATACTATCTTGACTTTGAAAAGCCCATCCAGGAGCTTGAACTGAAGATCGAAGAGCTTAAGCGCCTCAGCAACGGACAGGACCTCAATATAACGGCCGAACTTGAAAAACTTGAACAAAAGGCCGGAGAGATGAGGGATGATATATTCTCAAGACTCACCCCCTGGCAGAAGACACTGCTCGCAAGACATCCCGACAGGCCCTATACCCTTGATTACATAAATATGCTTACTGATGATTTTATGGAACTCCATGGTGACAGAAGATACTCGGATGACCCGGCCATTGTCGGCGGTCTCGGCAGTATCGGAGGAACAAGCATTGTAATTATCGGCCACCAGAAGGGCAGAGGTATAAAGGAGAGGATTAACAGGAACTTTGGCCAGCCCCAACCAGAGGGTTACAGAAAGGCCCTCAGACTGATGAAGTTTGCAGAGCGCTTTAACAAACCCCTGCTGACTTTCGTAGATACTCCGGGGGCTTTCCCGGGAATTGGCGCTGAGGAGCGGGGGCAGGCTGAGGCAATAGCGGAAAATCTTATGGAGATGTCAAGACTGCGAATCCCTGTAATATCAATTGTCATTGGTGAAGGTGGCAGTGGCGGGGCACTTGCAATCTCCGTGGCAGACAGACTCTATATGTTTGAACACTCAGTATACTCGGTAATATCCCCGGAAGGGTGTGCTGCAATACTCTGGAGGAAAAACGGCGATCTTGACACAGGGGAGTTCGAAAGGGCCGCTGAAGCACTGAAACTCACAGCACAAGACCTTCTGAATTTCAGGATTATTGATGACATTATTCCCGAACCACCAGGCGGTATCCACAGAGACCCAAAGGCTGCTGCTAAAATGATAAAAGCGACCATACTTAATACAATTGAAGAACTCGGAAACAAAAACATCGAAAAACTCATTGAAGAAAGATACAAAAAATTAAGACGTATAGGGAAGTTCTCCAAACAGGAATACTAACCCAACTAACCATTATTCCTTGCTCAACTCATTTCCGTCATAAGAATCTTTACAATACTCCTGTATTTTTCCCATAACATTTCTTTATAATATGATTATATAATTTCAAAGCATGCAATATGAGAAACGTCTCCCTTAATAAGAGTTTTGCTGAAAAGACTATCCCGCTTGAAGATGGAGATTAAATATTGAAAGACAATAAGGACAAAAGGAACTTCAAGAGATACAAAAAAGAGGCTGAACTGATACTTAAGGCCAGAACTGGAGCATATAAAGGCAGAATTATAGATTATTCAGACGGTATCTGCGCCGTTGTCAAAGATGCCTCTTCCATCGTATCAGGCACTACGGTCAACATAAAGAGCCCTGAACTCGGGATAGAATTTCTTGGTGAGGTTGTATGGGCAAAAAAGGTACTCCCCGACTTACAGATCGGCATCAGGAGAGTTGACAACCTCAGGGGTTCGTTAAAAGATTTCAGACTGCCGGATATACTGAGGGGACTTCAAAAAACCACAAGCACAGGAACCCTCGAAATCCACAATGACTCAATACAGAAGAAGATTTATATCAAAAATGGAGACCTGATCTTTGCCTCCTCTAACCTGCCAAGAGAGAGCCTCGCAAAAGCCCTCTTAACAACCGGCAAGATTACCGCTGATCAGTATAAAAAAACCGTTGAAATATCAGAGCAAACAGGAAAAAATCAGAGCATAA
>BDTQ01000114.1 GCA_002898135.1 bacterium BMS3Bbin07 | reverse complement strand
GGGAGTAAGGTTTGCGATAAGGGAAGGTGGCCGTACTGTAGGCGCTGGTGTTGTTACTAAGATAATTGAGTAGGGAGATTATGAACCAGAAGATAAGGATAAAATTAAGGGCATACGATCACAGGATACTTGACCAGTCTGTGAAGGAGATAGTAGATACTGCACAGAGGACGGGAGCAAGAATTGCAGGTCCGGTGCCTCTTCCAACAAGGATTCATAAGGTTACGGTATTGCGGTCGCCACATGTAGATAAAAAGTCGAGAGAGCAGTTTGAGATAAGGACACATAAAAGGTTGATAGATATTTATGACCCCACTCCCCAGACAGTTGATGAGCTCATGAAGCTTGAGCTGGCTGCCGGTGTGGATGTGGAGATAAAGCTATGATGGGAATCATCGGGAAAAAGCTTGGAATGACGCAGGTTTTTGACGAAAAAGGCAGGGTAATCCCTGTCACGGTTGTGGAGGCCGGTCCATGCCGGGTGATACAGGTAAAGACAAAAGAGCGTGACGGCTATGAGACGGTACAGGTAGGATATGAAGAGATTAAGAAGCTCAAGAAGGTTACCAAGCCGGTGTCGGGGCACTTTAAGAAAGCGGGAGTTCCTCCCTGCAGGATATTGCGGGAGATTCCAATGAGTGAACTTGGTGTTGGAGATGTCATAACAATAGACAGGTTTCAGAAGGGTGACAAGGTAGTTGCCATAGGTGTCTCAAAGGGAAAGGGTTTTCAGGGAGTAATGAAGAGATTGGGGTATAGCGGTGGTCCGGGATCGCATGGTTCCATGTTTAACAGGGCTCCGGGTTCAATTGGTGGCAGCTCTTTTCCATCGAGGGTCTGGAAGAACACAGGTATGCCCGGACGCATGGGTGGACGAAGAGTTACGGTCAAGAATCTTGCCGTGGTTGATGTAAAACCGGATCAGAATCTGATTTTAATAATGGGTGCGCTTCCGGGACCTGTCGGCGGATATATAGAGATCAGGAAGGATGATTGAAAATGCCTGAGATAGAGATAAGAGATAAAAACAATAATGTAGTAGAGAAGGTGCCGGTTTCAGAGGATATATTCGGCCTGGAGGTCAGAACAGGCCTGCTCCATGAGGCTGTAGTCAACTATCTTGCCAATCAGAGGCAGGGTACTCATGCCGCAAAGACACGCGGAATGGTACGTGGTGGAGGAAAGAAGCCCTGGAAGCAGAAGCATACGGGAAGGGCAAGACATGGAAGTATAAGGTCTCCCCTGTGGAAGGGAGGCGGTGTTGTTTTCGGGCCACAGCCGAGGGATTACAGCTATAAAATGACAAGGAAGCAGAGAAGGCTGGCCATGAAGACGGCACTGAGTGTAAAGCTGAGGGATGGCGAACTTATAGTAGTTGACTCTATAGAGCTTGACAGGCCAAGGACAAAAGATATAGTTGCCCTGCTGAATGGGTTGGGAATTGATGGCAAGTCTGTGCTGATAGTTGTTCCGGAGAAGGATTCCAATGTCTATCTTTCAGCGAAAAATATCCCAAGGGCAAATGTTGCAAGGGCGGCTGATATAAATACTTACGACCTGCTTGTACATAATTATGTTCTGATGACAAGGGATGCGCTGAAGAAGGTACAGGAGGTTGGAGAATGAGAGACGTTTACGATATTTTAAAGAAGCCGGTTTTTACAGAGAAGGCTACTTATTTAAAGGAAACAAGTGGTAAGCTGATAGTCGAGGTCGATAGAAGGGCTAATAAGGTAGAGATAAGGAAGGCGTTTGAAGAAGTTTTTAAGGTTAAGGTTGTGAAGGTTGCAACAATAAATGTACGAGGAAAGAAAAAGAAGTGGGGCCGTTCCGTGGGCTGGTCTTCGGCAATGAAGAAGGCGGTTGTTACCCTTAAAAAGGGCGAAAAACTTGACTTTATAGAAGGGGTTTGATGATTTGTTGTTGAAAATTGTAAAACAGGTAATGTAGAGCTGTATTGTATGGATTTTGTAATTTTCAATTTTAAATTTAAGGAGTAGAGATGGGAATCAGAATATATAAACCAACATCACCAGGCAGAAGATTCATGTCGGTTGCTGATTACAGTGAGCTGACAACAGACAAGCCGTATATGCCGCTGTGTGTGTCTCTCAAGAAACGGGGTGGCCGGAATAACCAGGGCAGGGTGACGGCCTGGCAGAGGGGTGGTGGAAACAGGAGGCTTTACAGGATTGTCGATTTCAAAAGAGACAAGTTCGATGTGCCTGCAACAGTGGAGACCATAGAGTACGACCCGAACAGGACAGCAAGGATTGCATTGCTGAAATATGTTGATGGTGAACGGAGATATATACTTGCACCAAACGGTATCAAGGTTGGAGATCAGGTGATGGCCGGGCCGGAGGCAGAGATCAAGGCTGGGAATGCCCTGCCTTTAAAGAACATGCCGCTCGGTACCTTTATACATAATATTGAGCTGAGGCTTCGACAGGGGGGTAAACTTGTCAGAAGTGCGGGGACTCAGGCCCAGCTTGTTGCAAAGGACAAAAAATATGCACAGATAAAGCTTGGTTCCGGAGAAGTGAGGCTGGTGCCTGTAAATTGTATGGCAACAGTCGGCCAGGTCAGTAATGTGGATCATGAGAATATAAACTATGGTAAGGCCGGGAGAAAGCGCTGGGTTGGCAGGAGGCCAAGCGTCAGAGGTGTGGCAATGAACCCGGTAGACCATCCCCTTGGAGGTGGTGAGGGGAAGAGTTCCGGTGGCAGGCCGGCTTGTTCTCCTTGGGGCAAACCTGAGGGTGTAAAGACCAGGAAGAATCGTAAAACCGATAAATTAATCGTAAAGAAGAGAAAATGAAGAGAGTAGGGGTTTTAATGCAAGAAAAAACATATTTAAATAGCCGGCTTGAAAGCTGGAGTCAATGTAAAGGAGGCGTGAGTGCCAAGGTCTCTTAAAAAAGGTCCATTTGTTGATGTAAAGTTAATGAAGAAGGTTCAGGTGATGATCGATACCGGAGAGAAAAGAATAATCAAGACCTGGTCCCGCAGGTCCACCATACTGCCTGAATTTGTAGGCTTGACGTTTGCTGTACATAATGGAATGAAGTTTATTCCTGTGTACGTTTCCGAAAATATGGTGGGACATAAGCTTGGTGAGTTTTCACGTACGAGGACTTACAAGGGACATGGGGGGAGCGAAAGGACCACAAGGGTGAAGGGTTAATGTCTATGGAATCCAAGGCTATGTTGAGATACGCGAGAATTACACCAAGAAAGGCCAGAAGGGTGATTGACCTTATACGGGGCAAGAAAGCCGGAGACGCGATGGTTTCCCTGAGGTTTATGCCTTACAGGGGAGCGCAGTATGTAGAAAAACTGCTCCGTTCCGCAATGGCCAATGCAGAGCAGAAGGAAGTTGATGTTCCGGAGGATATGAGGGTGGTCACGGCCTATGTTGATGAGGGCCCTGTGATGAAGAGGCTTTTTCCAAGGGCAATGGGAAGGGCAAATATTATAAAGAAGAAGTCATGTCATATAACCATAGTGCTTGCAGAGGAGGAATAAATTTGAATGTTAAACTTTTAATGTTGAATGGTAAGTTGTTCCCGGTCTTCAATTCATCGTTCAACATTCATAATTCAACATTAAATCCGGGGGTGTATTTTGGGACATAAAACTCATCCCATAGGTAACAGAATCGGGATAATCAGGACATGGGAATCAAGATGGTTTTTAAAGCAGGGATATGCAGAACAACTCCATGAAGACCTGCGAATCAGAAAGCACATTAAGGGGAAGCTTTACCATGCAGGAATCTCAAAGATTGAGATAGAGAGGGTTGGTGAAAGAGAGGGGCAGAAGGTCAGGATCGCCATCCATACTGCAAGGCCGGGTATTATAATAGGTAAGAAGGGAGCAGAGGTGGAGAGGCTGAAGAAGGATCTGGAGGCCATGATTGGAAAGCAGGTTGCCATTGATATAAAAGAGGTAAGAAAGCCGGAGCTTGATGCACAGTTGGTGGCGGAAAACATTGCGATGCAGCTGGAGAAGAGGGTTGCATACAGAAGGGCCATGAAGAAGGCCGTTGGTTCAGCCATGAGGTTCGGTTCTCAGGGGATAAGGGTCCATTGTGCCGGCCGGCTTGCAGGGGCCGAGATTGCCAGAAGAGAATGGTATAGAGACGGGCGCGTTCCGTTACACACCTTTCGTGCAGATATCGACTATGGTTTTGCAGAGGCAAGGACAACGTATGGTGTAATAGGTGTAAAGGTCTGGATGTATAAAGGTGAAGTCCTGAGTGCTACCCGTTAGTTACCGGTCGCCGGATATCAGTTGCCGGCTTTTGAGACGACAGGTGACAGATGAAATAAAGGAGTTATAAGCTATGTTAATGCCAAAAAAAGTTAAATATCGAAAGACCCAAAAGGGCAATATGAGAGGAAAGGCCTATAGGGGATCCGACGTATCTTTCGGACAGTACGGGCTTAAGGCCCTTGAGCCGGGATGGTTAACAAGCAGGCAGATAGAGGCTGCGAGGATTGCAATTACAAGGCATGTGAAGAGGGGCAGCAAGCTCTGGATAAGGATATTCCCGGACAAGCCCATTACAAAGAAGCCTGCTGAGACAAGGATGGGAAAAGGAAAGGGAAACCTTGAGTACTGGGTTGCAGTGATTAAACCCGGACGAATTCTGTATGAGATGTCGGGAGTGCCTGAAGATGTTGCAAGGGAGGCCCTCAGGCTGGCTTCACATAAATTGCCTGTTGCTACGAAGTTTGTTAAGAGAGAGGAGGCTGTGCTTTGAAACCTTCTGACTTGAGAAACATGACGGCGGAGGAACTCCTGCAAAAAGAGAAGGAATTGAGAAAAGAGCTATTTAATCTTAGGTTTCAGCAGGCAACGGGTGAAATTCAGAACCCTAAGAGGATTAGTGCTGTAAGAAAGAGCATTGCAAGGATTCTGACTATAATTACTGAGAAGGAAAAACAGAAGACTGCCTGATTTCAATGCGGTCATATGAAGAATAACGGCTGAAATATTATTATGTATTTACTGATAATATATAAACGATAAGGAGTAAAAGAGGTAGACATGCCAAGAAAAGTCTTTGTTGGTAAGGTAATAAGTGACAAAATGGATAAGACTGTGACAGTGGCAGTTACGCGTCAGTATAAGCACCCCCTTTATAAGAAGATTATCAAGAGGGTATCCAAGTTTAAGGCACATGATGAGGATAACCGTTGCAAGTCCGGGGATACAGTCAAGATTCTTGAGTCAAGACCATTAAGCAAGACTAAACGATGGGTTATTGTAGACGTACTGAAAAAGGAAAATTAGTGCCGTTATACAAGAGCACGGGAAAACGATAATAGAATAACAGGTCTTGTTTTTTTCTTTTTCGTATTTTTAGATTTCCGTATAACGTAAAACGAAATCCGGGAGTGATAGGAAGATGATACAGGTACAGAGCATTCTTGAAGTAGCAGATAACTCAGGGGCCAAAAAGGTAATGTGTATAAGGGTTCTTGGGGGCTCACGAAGAAGATATGCAAGGGTTGGGGATGTTATTGTTGTGAGTGTAAAAGAGGCTGTTCCCAACAGTAACGTAAAGAAGGGTTCCAAGGCCAAGGCTGTAGTGGTGAGGACGAGAAAGGAGACCCGGAGGCCGGATGGTACTTATATAAGGTTTGACCAGAACGCCTGTGTACTGATAAATGCACAGGGTGAGCCGGTGGGAACAAGGGTGTTTGGCCCTGTGGCAAGAGAATTAAGGTGGAAGGAATTTACCAAGATTGTGTCGTTGGCACCTGAGGTATTATAGAATATCAGTGCTGGCGCTCAGTGTGAGCAGGAACCGTTCACAGATGCTGACACTGAATAATATGGAGGAAAAATGGGGTTAAAGATAAAGAAAAGCGATAAAGTGATCGTGATATCCGGAAAAGAGAAGGGAAAGCAGGGCAGGATCCTTTCGATTATGCCAAAGAAAAACCGTGTAATAATCGAACGTGTAAATATGATAAAGAGACATATGAAGCCATCAAGACAGTACTCCCAGGGTGGCATAATAGAAAAAGAAGGCACTCTTCATATATCGAAAATTATGCTTGTATGCCCGAGATGTCAGAAACCTTCCCGTATCAGTAACCATATTCTTGATGATGGACGCAAGGTGAGGCTCTGTAAGAGATGTAAGGAGGTAATAGACCAGTAATGGCTGAGAAGAAATATATTCCAGGGCTGAAAGAGAAATATTCTAAAGAGGTAATTCCTCAGTTAATGAAGGAGTTATCCTGTAAAAACGTGATGCAGGTGCCGAAACTTGAAAAGATTGTTCTTAATGTGGG
>BDTQ01000113.1 GCA_002898135.1 bacterium BMS3Bbin07 | reverse complement strand
AAGGCAACCCATCCTGCACATACAGGCTCAGAGCCCTACAATTATGTCATGATGTACCTTGTAAACATGGTTGACGGGGGGCTTACAGTACTGCCAACCCACAGACTTGTCGCGAATTTGGCTGACACCGGGACATCCGGATTTCTGAACCCCCTGGAGAAGTTCTTTGAAATCAGGTCAATAGATGCCGACAGGGACATTTCCGCAGAAATAGCCGGGCTTGAGCATGCCATAGGGCTTGCAGTTCACGGTGCGGACAAACACTTTATCCTCCTGTACAGGGGTGAAGACCTCACAGATGTGCCGGAACCTTTGAGAGAGCTTGACGTAACGCTTCTGCATGATTTAATCTTTAAAAAGTTGTATAATGTCCAAGGTGTTGACTATGAAATGGACCCCGGAGTCTGTCTTTCGAAGGTAAGGGACGGCAGGTATCAGGCGGCTTTTTTTCTTAATCCCACACGGGTGGAGGATGTGGAGAGAGTGGCGCTTGCCTGTCTGAGAATGCCTCCGAAGTCAACATACTTTTTTCCAAAGATACTAACTGGTTTTGTGATAAACAGGCTTCAGTAGCGGTAGGCAGCAGGCAGTCTCATTTACTGCAGTTATTCCTGACCGTTTACTAAATAACGGAGGCTTTGTCTCCTTAAAAGTTCATTTTCCTTGATACAAGGAGGGGAGTATGGCGGTTAAAATTGGAATTAACGGGTTCGGAAGGATAGGACGAAATTTCTTGAGGGCATCCATGGCCCAGTCAGACTTTGAAATTGTTGCCATTAATGACCTTACTGATGCTGCAACGCTGGCGCACCTTCTCAAATACGACTCTGTTCACGGGATATTCTCAGCCGATGTTTCTGCAACTGACAGCTCCCTGATCGTCAACGGACGCGAGATTAAAGTAACGGCAATAACAGACCCGTCAAAGCTTCCATGGAAAGACGACGGTGTGGAGATAGTGATTGAGTCAACCGGCAGGTTTACTGACAGGGCTTCGGCTTCAAAGCACCTTGATGCAGGTGCCGGCTGGGTCCTTATATCTGCACCTGCAAAAGAGCCTGACATAACCGTATGCCTGGGGGTCAATGAAGAAAGCATTGATATTCAGAATCACAGGATAATATCAAACGCCTCCTGCACAACCAACTGCCTTGCCCCTGTGGCAAAGATATTGAATAAAGAGTTCGGTATTAACCGGGGCCTGATGACCACGATCCATTCATACACCAATGACCAGAGAATCCTGGACCTGCCACACAAAGACCTCAGAAGGGCAAGGGCTGCAGCCATGAACCTGATACCAACAACGACCGGTGCAGCCAAGGCAGTTGGCCTTGTGCTACCCGAGTTAAAGGGCAGGCTTGACGGTATGGCCATAAGGGTCCCCACCCCGAATGTCTCATTAGTTGACCTTGTTGTTGAGATATCAAAGGATACCACCGCAGAGGAGGTCAACGGGGCGCTGAAAAATGCAGCTGAAGGCCCTTTAAAGGGAATCCTTATGTACTCGGAGGCACCCCTTGTCTCAATAGACCTTAACGGTAATAACCATTCATCCATCCTTGATGCAACGCTGACGAAGGTTATAGAAAACAGGATGGTAAAAGTCCTTGCCTGGTATGATAACGAGTGGGGTTACAGTAGCCGGTTGAGGGATCTGGCACAATATATCATTAAAAACAGGTAAATATCTTGTTGTACATTAATGCTGTAAATTAATATAGTCTGTAGTTGAACGGGAGGCAATAATGGCAACTGGAATCAGTCCTGCACCAATAAGGGACATACTCAGCAAACTTACCATACAGGACTTTGACCTCAAAGGCAAGGGGGTATTTGTTCGTGTTGATTTTAACGTTCCCCTTGATGAAAATCTCAACATTACAGATGACCGGCGGATCCGCTCAGCCCTTGCAACCATCAACTACGCTATTGACGAGGGGGCAAAGGTTATACTCGCCTCACATCTTGGCAGACCAAAGGGCAAGGCCGACCCTCGTTACAGCCTTGCCCCTGTTGCAAAAAGGCTCAAGAGGCTTCTCAACAAGGATGTTATCTTTGCCCCTGACTGTATCGGACCACAGGTCAAAAACATTATTGACAAGATGCAGCCAGGCGATGTGGTTGTACTTGAAAACCTGAGGTTTCATCCAGGTGAAGAGAAGAACGACGAAGAGTTTGCAAAGGCCCTTGCCTCCCTGGCAGACTTCTATGTCAACGACGCCTTTGGGACTGCCCATAGAAACCACGCATCCATTGTCGGCGTTCCGAAATTCCTCCCTGCGGCAGCAGGTTTCCTGCTAAAAAAAGAGATAGAATACCTCAAGGGTGTAGTAAACAATCCGGTCAGACCCTTTGTGGCCATCCTTGGCGGTGCAAAGGTATCCGGAAAGATAGGGGTACTTGAAAACCTTGAGTCAAATGTAGACAAGGTACTGATCGGCGGCGGCATGGCCTTTACATTTATCAAGGCAATGGGATACGAGGTTGGTGATTCGCTTGTAGAAGATGATATGGTGGAGATGGCCCAGAGAATCAGGATCAAACTGAAAGACAGGGGTGTGAAATTCTATCTTCCCGTAGATTGTGTAATAGCACAGAGCCTTGATCCCGGGGCTGAGACGAAGACGGTTCCTACCCTTGAGATTCCAAAGGGGTGGAAGGCCCTGGACATCGGACCCGCCACTGCAAAGCTGTTTTCCGAGGCTATTCAGAATGCAAAGACCATCCTCTGGAATGGACCGATGGGCGTTTTTGAGATTGATGCCTTCTCCCGCGGGACATTTGCCGTGGCCCGCGCAATAGCAGATGCCTATTCCCTCACCATTGTGGGCGGCGGAGATACAGACCTTGCAGTTCACAGGGCCGGGGTCTCTGACAGCATATCCTTTATCTCAACCGGCGGCGGGGCAACCCTGCAGCTCCTCGAAGGTAAAGAACTTCCGGGGATTGCCGTACTTACCGACAAGAAGAGCGAGTGATGAATTTGGGTCGTAAGACCCTTTAAATAAAACTGCTTAACTGCTGACGCCCTCCCCCGCAAGGGGAGGGCGTTTCTGTAAACTCCAGGTCAACTATCTTTTCCTTATCTAAAGCAAACATTCCCCTACCTCCTTGGTTTATAACGACAAAGGCCGAAGGCCACAGCGGATTAAGGGTCTTCAGCACGCCTTGATACTGTTAAGGTACCTCCTTAATCATACCGTAATGGATTATGATTTTCAAGCCTCGCGCTTGGCAAAAGTGTGTCTTTCATCAAGAAGCATTAAGCATAAAGAACAGTACTGCATTTCACCCCTTCTCCTTTAGGTTGCTTGGCAATATTAACGAGCTGCGTTATCATAATAATCAATGATGAAAAGTTCCTCGAGCAAGGAAACTGAAAAACTCTTTAACCGTCGGTTTTCTCGAAAAATACCGCCGAGTATTCATCAAATTGCTCGACGAAAACTTGAAATGCTTGATGCTGCTGAGGCACTCCATGATTTGCGAATACCTCCATTGAACCATTTGGAAAGGCTATCTGGAGATAGAAAAGGCCAATACAGCATCCGCATTAACGTACGCTGGCGCATCT
This sequence comes from bacterium BMS3Bbin07, assembly GCA_002898135.1. Taxonomy (GTDB): domain Bacteria; phylum Nitrospirota; class Thermodesulfovibrionia; order Thermodesulfovibrionales; family JdFR-85; genus BMS3Bbin07. The sequence continues at coordinate 974 of BDTQ01000113.1, read as the reverse complement.
GCTTTGAATGGCGGGACAAAGATGTTTGCAACGTAGAAATTGTTGATTATCATTAGGAGGTCTTTATGGCTAAACAAAAAATACCACCAATACATCCAGGGGAAATCCTGCTGGAGGAATTTCTCAAACCCATGGGGATTAGCCAGTACAGGTTGGCTAAGGATATTAGTGTGCCTGCTCGCCGGATTAATGAAATTGTGCACGGGAAGCGGGCCATCACCCCGGATACTGCTTTGAGGCTATCACGTTATTTTAAAATGTCAGAAAGGTTCTGGATCAATCTTCAAACAAGATATGACCTGGAAGTGGAAAAAGACAGACTGAAGGATCGCATAGACAAAGAAGTTCATGTATGCACTGTTGGATAAGAACCTTTTGACAGATTCCCCTGCGTTGCCTCTTGAGGTTACGTGATATACTGCCCTTTCATATTCTATTCTTAACGGTCTTGCCATGCTGTGATTTTATCAGGCTTGTTTTAAAATTGCGCAGCGCCTTATTAGCTGTATCAGTCCCGCTCCCAGACATCCATTGAGAACCCTATCTGCAGTTTGGTTAGAATTATATTTACCTCTTCAATAGAATTTAAATTAGTTGTGTACGAATACGATCTTGCCTCAATAAAGTAAATATCTTTATAGCATGAAATACTACTATGCAATGTGGTGAAGTCGTCTGACAATATTTGTTTACCAGCGTTATCAATGCTGATGCTTGTCTCTTTTGCAATTGATTTCAATTTAAGAAATCCGGGATTTGCAAGCATTACCTCATAAGGACTATTTCTATTTTGAGTTGTCAACGCTACATAGATTATCAGGGCTCGCGGTGGGGCAGGGTCATATTGTGATACAACCACAACAGGGCGATCTTTGTAGCTAACGCATATGAATTTACAGGGCAATTTCTGATAAACTGTTAATGTAAAAGCAGGGACATTGGAGGCAACCATGGAAGACAAGGATAAATGCGAT
>BDTQ01000112.1 GCA_002898135.1 bacterium BMS3Bbin07 | reverse complement strand
TCTGCACAGAACATGATTCCCAACCTGAAGCAGGATACATCACCGTGGAGGTCTGCAAAGATAGATGCAAAGGTATGCCCCAAGGGACAGGCAGGCATACAAAGCCTTTACGACCCGTACAGAATAGTAAAGGTACTTAAGAGGAACGGCCCAAGGGGTTCGAATAAGTGGAAGGTGATATCCTTTGACAATGCCATTGATGAGATAGTAAACGGAGGCCGCCACTTTAAGGATATCGGTGAAAACCGCTATGTCACCGGTCTTAAGGATATATACAAACTGAGTGATTCAAATCTTTCAGGGAAGATGGCAGAGGATGCCGGGACAGTGGCAAAGGGTAAGATGCCGGTGGCTGACTTCAAAAATAAATACAGGGATCACCTTGATGTCCTTATCGATCCCGACCATCCTGATCTCGGTCCTGTTAACAACCGGTTCGTGCTGCAGTTCGGCCGTATTGAACACGGAAGAAAAGAGCTTGCAAAGAGGTTTCTCAAGGGCGGTTTCTGCTCGGTCAACTTCTATGAACATACAACCATATGCGAACAATCCCATCATATTGCCTACAAACAGGCAACAAGGCAGTATAAGAACGGGAGATGGGGCAAACCGAAATCAGAACATATGAAACCGGATGCCTTGAATTCCGAATTCATCATCTACTTCGGTACCGGGTTTGTCGAGGCAAATTTCGGCCCGCCAACCATGACTGAAAGGGTTACGGAAGGTCTCGCCACGGGAAGGCTCAAGGTTGCGGTTATTGATCCCAGGATGAGCAAGTCCGCTGCAAAGGCATGGAAGTGGCTGCCGGTCAAGCCTGGCACGGATGCAGCTTTGGCGCTTGCCATGATAAGATGGATAATTGATAACAGGCGATATGATGGGAAATTCCTGTCCCCTGCAAACAAGGCTGCTGCAAAGGCTGCCGGTGAGTCTTCATGGTCGAATGCCACCCATTTGGTAAAGATTGAAAAGGATGGACCCGGCAAGCTCCTGCGGGCATCCGAGGCAGGAATCGGGGGGAATGAGCTTGTAGTCGTAAACAACGGAAAACCCGTGCCGGTCGGCAAAAGCGCTGCTTCCGGAACCCTTGATTACTCGGGCGAAATTAACGGGATAAAGGTGAAAACGGCATTTACCATCCTCAAAGATGAGGCATTTTCAAGGAGTATGGCTGAGTGGTCCGATATCTGTGGAGTGCCGGTTAATGATATCGTTGAAGTTGCAAAAGAGTTTACATCTCACGGCAAAAAGGCTGCGGTGGATATGTATCGCGGAGCTGTACAGCACACGAATGGATATTACAACGGGCAGGCCGTCATTGCCCTGAATATGCTGATAGGAAGTCTCGACCATAAGGGTGGACTCAGTAAAGGCGGAGGGCACTGGCATGAAGACGGTTCCAAACTGAAGAAGCCGTTTTATTTCAAGGAGATGCATCCCGACAAACTCCATGCCTTTGGTCACGCACTGACAAGAGAAAAGTCCAGGTATGAGGATTCGACCCTCTTTAAAGGGTATCCTGCAAAGAGGCCGTGGTTTCCGTTTACAGGGAACATCTATCAGGAGGTTATCCCGTCGGCAGCAGATGGATATCCATATAATATAAAGGCGCTCTGGATACACAAAGGCACGCCGGCATTTTCCATTCCCGCAGCAAATCAACAGGTAAAGGTCCTTGCAGATCCTGACATAATCCCGCTTGTCTTTAGCACGGATATTGTGATAGGTGAGAGCAGCATGTACGCCGACTATGTATTCCCCGATACCGCAGTATGGGAGAGATGGGGGACCCCGCACACAACACCTGATGTGCCTCAGGAGTCATCCAAATTCCGCCAGCCAACCATTACACCGTTGACGGAGGTGGTAGAGGTCTATGGTGAAAAGCAGCACTGTTCGATGGAGGCGGTGATGCTTGCAATCGCCGGGAGACTTGGCCTCGCTGGTTTTGGAAAGAATGGCCTTGGCAAGGGTCTTGACTTCACCAGACCCGAAGACTGGTTCCTCAAGTTGGCAGCCAACCTCGCGTGGGGGGACAAGAAGGGTGAGGCCGTCCCCGATGCCTCAAGGGACGAGATGAAGCTTTTCAGCCATGCAAGGAGACACCTGAAGAGAACCGTCTTTGACCTGTCCAGGTGGGAGAAGGCAGCAGGTACTGACAATTGGAGGAAAGTAATCAACTTCCTGAACAGGGGAGGAAGATGGGAAGACTGGAAGGCAGCGTTCGTAAACCCGGGAATGCTTGTTCATAAATTTGGGAAACAGATAGATATCTATGCAGAGTCTGTGGCTCTCCAGAAACATTCCATGACCGGCAAGAGGTTTTCGGGTATAGCTGTTTATGAACCTGTAAGAGATGCCGGCGGAAACGTAGTTGATGACAGGGAGTTTCCGCTCCAGTTGATAACATACAAGGATATTCTCGGCGGGCAATCAAGAACGCTGCCAATGAATTACTGGATGAGTACAATACTGCCCGAGAATTACATTCTCATCAATGCAGAGACTGCTGCAAGTCAGGGTTTCAAGGATGGCGACAGTGCAAGGCTCATCTCCGCAACAAATGGCGATGGAAAATGGCACCTGCCCAACAGGGGCACGAAAGACATGGTCGGGAATATAAAGGCAGTTGAGGGCATGAGACCCGGAGTTGTTGCCATATCCTGGCACTTTGGTCATTGGGGATATGGTTCATCTGACACAATGATCGATGGAAAAACAATAAAGGGCGACAAGAGACGTGCAACCGGACTCTGTCCAAATGCTGCCATGAGGGTCGACCCGGTTCTCAAGAATGTCTGTATGACCGACCCGATTGGTGGAAGTGCTTCTTTCTATGATACAAGGGTTAAACTGATTAAGGCATGAGAACAACACATTGCTTCGGCGCTTTCGACAAACAGCCATTGCCGGAAACGACATATATCCTTATAGAGCCGGATTAAGGAGCTGATTAATTGAATATTTCGACAATGGATTTCAAGAGATTGCTTGAAGAGTCCGCAAGGATTCATGGTCATCTATGCCCGGGGCAGGTCCTGGGTGTCAGGATGGCTATTTATGGATTAAACAAAGTCGGGGTTGAAGAACCCAGGGGCAGGGACAGAAAGAAGATATATCTCGTAGTAGAGATTGACCGCTGTGCCACAGATGCACTCCAGTCCGTTACCGGTTGCAGTCTCGGAAAGAGGACCATGCGCTTTGTGGATTATGGAAAGATGGCGGCAACCTTTGTAAACCTCGATACAGGCAGGGCTGTAAGGGTTGTGGCAAGAGAGGAGGCAAGGGAAAAGGCAAAGGAGTATTTTCCCGGGATAGAGAACAAATATCAATGCCAGCTTGAGGCTTACAGGATAATGCCTGATGAGGAGCTTTTCTCCTCACAAAAGGTAGCTCTGAATATCCAGCCGCAGGACATGCCGGGCAGGCCGCTGAGCAGGGTGAGGTGTGATGCCTGCGGTGAGTATGTCCAGGATATGAGAGAGGTAAGGAGGAATGAAAGTATCTTGTGCAGGGCATGTGCCGAGGGAGGATACTGTAAAATTGAAGACACTCCTCTTTTTGAACGGATTTAGGAGGGTTGCATGTGCGATATTGATGGTTCGGATGCCGGAAAGAGTGTAGAGGTTAAAACAATACCGGTCGATCAGGCGGTCGGTACCGTACTGGCCCACGATATTACAGAGATTCGACAGGGAGAGTTTAAGGGGAGGGCATTCAGAAAGGGCCATCTTGTGTGCAGTGAAGATATCCGTTATCTGCAGAGACTCGGCAAAGACAGGCTTTTTGTCTTAAATATCACGGAAGGACAGATGCACGAAAACGACGCAGCTTACGCCCTTGCCGAGGCCCTTGGCGGTGAAGGAGTGCAACTACAGGGAGAGCCGAGGGAAGGGAAGATAAATCTCGTGGCAGGGAGAAACGGCATCCTCCGGGTTCGGAAAGACGCGCTCTACAGGTTCAATATGCTTGGTGATGTTATGTGTGCAACCCTTCACTCCAACACCCTTGTGAGCAAGGGACAGATTGTTGCCGGAACCAGGGCGATACCGCTCGTAGTCAAGAGAGAGATAGTTGAAGAGGCGGTAAGGATAGCTGAAGAAAAACAGAGCTCAAAGGCCGGTTCAGGGGATAGGGGAATTGTCGCGGTTCAAGAAATAAGAAAACCAAAAGCAGGTATAGTTATCACAGGCAACGAGGTTTACTCCGGAAGGATTAAGGATGTCTTTGCCCCGGTAATCAAAGAGAAAATAGAGGCATTTGACGGAGAGATTGTTGGTATTTACTTTGCTCCTGACGATACATCCTGCATAGAGGGGAGACTCAGAGAACTAATAGAGGCTGGAGCAGACCTTTTGATAATAACAGGTGGGATGTCGGTCGACCCTGATGATGTAACCCGCTTTGCCATAAGAAATCTTGGAGTCAGCGAAATGTATTATGGCTCTGCAGCTCTGCCGGGTGCGATGTTCCTGGTGGCATATTTAGAAAAGAAGCCGGGAGTCGGCACTCAGGGGCCGGAAGTTGGAAATCGACAATCGATAATT
>BDTQ01000111.1 GCA_002898135.1 bacterium BMS3Bbin07 | reverse complement strand
AATACATGAAATTTGAGAAGTACCGGATATCAGAGACAATTAAAAAAAATCTTGACCTGATGGGTTTTAAATGCCCTACGAATATACAGTTCAAGTCCATACCCTCGATCCTGAAAGGCGAGGACGTCCTGGCGATTGCACAGACCGGGACCGGAAAGACGGCTGCCTTTGCCATTCCAATTATTGACATGATCCACAGGGAGAAGAGCAGCAGGCGGTCCCTTGGGATCAAGTGCATTGTCATGGTCCCCACGCGTGAACTGGCAATGCAGATCGGCGAGGTCTTTGAAAAGCTTGCGAGGCACACAAAGGTCAAACCCTTTGCCCTGTACGGCGGGGTTGAGCAGGACCAACAGGTTAAAAAGCTCCAGGATGGAATCGACATACTTATTGCAACCCCGGGGCGGATGTTTGACCTTATTAAACAGGGATACATCGACCTCTCGCGAATCAGGACCCTTGTACTCGATGAGGCTGATCATATGCTTGACATCGGGTTTATTGAAGACATCAAATATGTAAAGAGAAAACTCACAAACAGGCACCAGACACTCTTCTTCTCGGCCACAATCAACAAGGAGATAAAAAAACTCGCCTTCTCGCAGGTCAGGAGCTCTGCAATACGCATCCAGATAGCGCCTGAAAACCCTGTCTCAAAAAATGTCTCGCACTTTGTTTTGTTTGTGGAAATGGATGACAAGCGGTTTTTCCTTGAAAGATTTATAAAGGATAATCCGGAGAGCAGGATCATCGTATTTGTAAGGACACGGGTCCGTGCCGAACGGGTAGCAAAGGCCATGGACAGGGTGCAAATAGAGACGGTTACTCTCCACGGGGACAAAAAACAGGACGAGCGGTCCGAGGTGATGAAAAAGTTCAAGGAGGGCAGCTACCGCATCATGATCGCCACGGATATCAGCGCCCGCGGGATTGATGTGCCTGATGTCAATTACGTAATCAACTATGATCTTCCGGACAAGCCCGAAAATTACGTGCACAGGATTGGAAGGACCGGCCGAGGCATCAACCTGGGAGTCGCGATCTCATTCTGCAGCAAGGAAGAAAAAGGACTTCTTGAAGATATACAGCAGCTAATCAATAAAGATATCGAGGTCATAACGCTCCACAAAAACGATTATGCAGACATTGTCAGCTCACCCGCAGAGGAGCTCAACCTGCAGGAGTTGATCGATAAACACGAACAATTGGAAGCAGACAGGAAGAAAAAAAAGAAAAAATCCTCAAAAACAGCCAGGAAGAAAAATAAAAGACGGAGTGTGAATAGATGAATGAAGACCGCTTGTTGGAGATTGAAACAAAGATAGCCTTTCAGGAAAACACGATAAAAGACCTGAGCGACACAGTCTACAATCAGCAGAAACAGATAGATGCCCTGCACGAAACCCTGAAACAGCTTGTTGACCGGCTCAGGGATTCATCCACCATATCCCCCGGGGGAAACCTGAAAGATGAAAGACCGCCGCATTATTAGAGGAGTCGGGAAACGTTTGCAGGGATGATCAATCAGAACAGGCAAATAATGAGAAAATCAACGTGGGGGCCTTTGTCGTCCGGCTGAAAAGGTTTTAGCGGCTTTTCTGATCTCCCGCAGCATGTCCTGGACCAGATCCTTCCCAAGTCTTTTTGAAAAGCGTATGTGATCAATATATCCTGAATCCTTTGTAATCCTGATTATATCGGTTTTGTGAATTACATTATGAGGCGGAAGGTTGCACTGTTTTGCATACTTGTCCCTGATATCGAAAACCTTCTGGAAGAATTTTTTCTCGTCATTTTGAAGGCTGTTGTATCCACTTATCTTTTTGTATTTATCTTCCGGGGCCCTCGTATAATCCTTGTTCTGTATCTGCAGGTTCTTCAGGAGATAGATCTCCATTAATTTCTTTGCGTACAGTTTTGCCAGGATGATGTCTTTCAGTTCCAGCAGATGCCTTACATCATTTAGCGCGTAATCGATCGCCTCCTCGGCAATGGGTCTTTTCGTCCAGTTATATTGCTGATATTTCCTTTTTTTCCCCAGGATTATCCCAAGTTCAGATGCGATTATGGAATGAAGGTCCTTCTTTTCATAGTTAAGAAGCTCGACTGCGGGTCTTAAATCCAGAATTGATTTTATCTCTATCCCCGCCGAGTTTTTCAGCAGCGACAAATCGCTTCCCGCATCATACATTACTTTCAGAACGTTTGGATTCTCAAAGAGAAGTTTAAGGGTATTATTGCTTATATTGAAGGGATCAATGATTGCATGGTTCACTCCATCAAAGATCTGAGCCAGGCACAATCTTTCTCCGTAGGCATGACAATTACACTCCGCTTCTATATCCAGAGCGATAATATGAAACTCTTTTTCCTCAAACTTCTCCAGATACGACCGGAGTCCGGCCCCATTTTCAATGTTAATATAACTCACAATAATCTCTTGTCCAGTATCAGGAAATGTCCTTTGTCGGGGTCTCCCCCAAGTTCTTTCTTTTAAATTATAACATAAAAAAGAGTCTCAACCGTTAGACTGCCCCTAAGCGGAAGAAACTTTAAAGTGATAGACCGCTTGAAAGGGCCTGTTTATCCGGGAAAGTGGATTTGACAGGGAACTTCATGCAGCCTTTGAAAAGGCATACAACTTCACTGAAGTAATATGTTCAGTCGACTATCACCCTGCCAACCCGGAATCTCGTGTAGGTCAGGGATTCAGTTCCTCGATGTCTATAATGTGGAAGGCACATGACTCAACAACAACCCCCTAAGTCTTTCCTCCGCTGAAAAGATATCCATCTCCAGGCCTCAAAGAGAGGGGAGAGATGTTACAGATGGTCCATGCTGCTGTTCTCAGGCATGTAAAAGGTATGAAGATAAGTACGAAAGCAGGTAGTTATGTTGAATGTTGAGACCTGCCCCCTATTATTTATGGCATATCAACGTTGTAAATATCCCGAATTTCTGCTACGATACTTTTAGTCTCTTCTGATGACAGAGCGTATCCTATTGAGATACTCAGGAGGGCAGGGGGAAGAGATATCAGTCTGTTTATGTTTGGTATGCTTTTGTGTTAACTCCCATGTTCGGAACAGGCTCAACAGAAATCCTTACGGAGAGGAGGACGATATGGCTTTTAACGAGATTGTGAAGATGCACGAAGACCTCGATCGGGCGCTGAAGAAACCTGTCTCGAAGAGATCGTGGGTAATGGTGATTGATGTAAGGAAGTGTGTTGGAGACCGTGCATGCGTGGTTGCATGTATGGCGGAGAATGTCTGCCCGCCGGGGACATCTTACAGGTGGGTTTTCGGGACTGAGTACCGGGGTTATCCCGATCTGGACAAGTTCTATATGCCGGGTAACTGTCAGCACTGTGACAACCCGCCATGCTTGAAGGCAGCCAACAAACTCAAAAAGGGAGCGATTGAGAAGAGGCCTGACGGGATAGTTGTATTTGATTATCAGAAACTTAAAGGGAGTTCCGGTGCAAAAGAGGCTGCCGGGAAGGCCTGCCCCTACTATGCGATTGTTGATGACAACGGTGGTTATTACACGGATAATACCCCGATACTCGAACCCTATGAGACGAGGACTTTCTATGAATATAATGAGAGGCTTACGCGTAAAAAAATAAAAGGGACTATCAGGAAGTGCACCTTTTGCGTTCACAGACTTGAAAGTGGAATGATTCCTGCCTGTGTATCCACCTGTATCGGAAGGGCAATGTATTTTGGTGACAAGGCTGATCCGAAGTCCCTGGTATCTGAACTTATAAAGAGAGAGGATGTCTGGAATCCAAAAGCAAATCTTGGGACTAAACCCCGTGTTTACTATATCGGTTATAAGGACAGGGCCAATATTGCAACAGGCACATCGGTCACATGCCGGGTATGCCACCAATAAAGAGGAGATTAAAAATGGCTGAAAGAGACAGGATATGCAGGATAGCTGATATGATGGAGTCACTCCCGGACAAGGAGGTTACAAGACGGAGCTTGCTGAAGACAGGGGCTCTTCTTGGTGGATCTGCCATCCTGATGAGCAAGATTGAGGGAGCCCTCGGTTTACTGAAGAATGCGGAAGCTGCTTCATCCGGAGGTTATCCACTTGCCGATGCAGGAAACGTCATATATTCCGTATGCCTTCAATGCCACACTGCCTGTCCGATCAAGGTAAAGATACTCGACGGAATAGCAGTGAAGATTGATGGTAACCCCTACTCTGCACAGAACATGATTCCCAACCTGAAGCAGGATACATCACCGTGGAGGTCTGCAAAGATAGATGCAAAGGTATGTCCCAAGGGACAGGCAGGCAGACAAAGCCTTTACGACCCGTACAGAA
>BDTQ01000110.1 GCA_002898135.1 bacterium BMS3Bbin07 | reverse complement strand
TTCAGAGATAGTGGAGGAGGCGGACCTTGTGGTGCTTGCCACCCCTGTTGGATGTTTTAAATCAGTAATTGAAGAGGTAGGGCCCTTTCTCAAAAAGGGGGCTATTGTTACAGACGTGGGGAGTGTTAAGGGAAGACTCGCAAGGGAAATGGAAGGGCTGATGCCCGAGGGCGTTACATTTGTTGGCGGTCACCCAATTGCAGGCTCTGACCGTTCGGGTATTGATGCCGCCACCGAGAATCTCTTTGTCGGTGCGAAATGCATTATAACCCCTACGGAGCATACACCTGAAGAGGCGGTCAGGAAGGTCACCGAACTCTGGACCGCAATCGGGGCCGAGGTCTGCTTCCTCTCTCCTGAAGAGCATGACCTGGTCTTTGCCCTTGTAAGCCATCTTCCCCATCTTATCGCCTATACCCTTGTCAATACGGTAAGTGACGTTAATCCGGAGTACATTCATTATGCGGGGAAGGGGTTTAAGGATACCACACGGGTGGCCCTCAGTTCTCCCGAGCTCTGGAGGGATATCTGTTTTAAAAATAAAGAGAACCTTCTTGACCTTGTGCAAAGGTTTCAGGAGAGTCTTACCAGTATGGTCGATGCCCTGAAGAGGAATGACTCTGAAGAGCTGGAATCCCTGTTTGAGAAGGCACAGAGACTGAGGGGTAAACTTTAATAGATGTTATTCATTCCAGATTTTTTGTATTTTAAATAACAAATGACAAATGACAAATAAATAGATGGTTGACAGTATTAAACTTTTAAGGTCAGGCCCACTCAGGGGTGAGGTTACACCGCCTCCTGATAAATCCATTTCTCACAGGGCCCTCATTTTTGCATCCATTGCAAAGGGCAAAAGCATTATCCGTAATCTTCTGAGGGCTGATGACCCGATGAGGACCCTTAATGCCATGAAGGCACTTGGCGTGGAAATAAGGGATTCCGGGGAGGTAATTGAGGTTTATGGAGAGGGCCTTTATGGTCTCAGGGAGCCGGAGAATGTGATGGATTGCGGTAACTCCGGTACTACCATGAGGTTGCTTGCGGGTCTTTTGTCCGGACAGCCTTTTTTTTCTGTTCTGACAGGTGATGGTTCCCTCAGGCAGAGGCCGATGAAAAGGGTTATAGAGCCGCTGAGGATGATGGGTGCGGGTCTGTATGCAAGGGCGGGGGATACACTTGCACCGATTGCTGTAAAGGGCGGGGGGCTGAGGGGTATCCACTATAAGAGTCCCGTTGCCTCGGCACAGGTAAAATCTGCTGTTTTACTTGCTGCTCTGTATGCCGGGGGCGAAACAGTTGTGGAGGAGCCCCGGAAGTCCAGGGACCATACAGAGAGGATGCTGCCTGCTATTGGAGCAGATATCAGGGTTGAGGGGCTCAGGGTTATAGTGTCGGGGGGAAATGATATTTCACCTTTTGAGATTACAGTTCCGGGCGATTTTTCATCGGCAGCCTTTTTTATGGTGGCAGCGGCAATTATAAAAGATTCAGAGATACTGATAAAAAATGTCGGCATTAACCCGACCCGTACAGGCCTGTTCCATATCATGAAGAGGATGGGGGCAGACGTGGAGATTATAGATGAACGGAACGTATCGGGAGAGACAGTTGCCGATATTCTCTGCAAATATACAGAGGGGCTTACTGCAACGGATATTGCTCCTGAGGAGGTTCCCTCAATGATTGATGAGTTTCCGGTATTCTGTGTGCTTGCCTGCAGGGCAGAGGGGACGACAACCATCAGGGGGGCCGGGGAGCTGAGGGTAAAGGAATCCGACAGGATTGCCGCTATGGCCTCTGAACTGGGGAAGATGGGCGTTAATGTAACTGAATACCCGGACGGACTGGAGATCAGTGGTCCCGTGAATTTGAGGGGTACGACTCTGGAGGCCCATAATGACCATCGCGTGGCAATGGCCCTCTCAATTGCCGCACTTGTGGCAGAGGGCGGTACCACGGTGCTTGGAGTTTCGGCTGTCGATATATCGTTTCCGGGTTTTTATGACCGGATTCTGGAGCTTACGGGGTGATAGTACCGGGATGTCTGTTGTTCACAGCCAGGTTAATAAACCGGCAAATAAAAACAGAGTTTTTAAAAGGAACACACCCCTTAATCCCCTCTTGATAGAGGGGAAAACAGGAAGCATGTACTCTCCCCTCTAAAAAGAGGGGGCAGGGGGTGTGTAAAGAGCGGGTTTTCATCTGGCTAACTGTTTGATATTGCAGACGAACATGTCTCTCTGAATAAATGCCGGGGTAATAATTAAGATGACCATGAAACGGATTATAACAATAGATGGCCCGTCAGGGGCCGGTAAGAGCACTGTTGCCAGGCTGCTGGCTGACAATCTGGGGTTTCAGTATCTTGATACGGGAGCCCTTTACAGGGCGGTTGCACTCTATCTGAGACGGTATGGACTGAGCGAAGATGTTGAAGATGAGACCTTGACACGGATTCTGAAGGGGCTGGATACAGGCTTCTCTGAAGGCAGGGTCTTTATAAATGGAGAGGATGTGTCCGAGGCTGTCAGGACCCCCGAGATAGGGCATTACTCGTCGGTGTTTTCTGCAAGGAGACCTGTAAGAGAGTTCCTTTTTGCCATACAGAGGGCTTATCCCGAAAAGTACGATACCGTTGTTGAAGGCCGGGATATGGGGACCGTTGTCTTTCCTGATGCCTGGATGAAGTTTTTTCTTGACGCCTCCCCGCAGGAGAGGGCAAAGAGAAGGTATCATCAATTAGTGCAGAAGGGGATAGCTGTTACAATGGAGGAGGCCCTGCAGGATGTGCAGCAGAGAGATGAGAGGGATTCCAGCCGGGATCTGGCGCCTCTGAAACAGGCGCGTGATGCAATTTATATTGACACCACATCCATGGGGATTGAAGAGACCATTAAAAAGATGTTAGAGTTTCTGATAGGTAGCAGGTGATGAGTTTAGAAGCTGTAACCTGTTTATAACGTGTTATGTACTGGATATTCAGAGCTGTCTTAAAGATAGTTTATAAATTGTTGTTTTGTTTTGAGGTCAGGGGGGCGGAAAATATTCCTGCTGAGGGGGAAGTTATAATCGCTGCAAATCATCTGAGCCATCTCGACCCGCCACTTATTGGAGTATGTATAAAGAGGAGGGCGGTCTTTATGGCAAAGAGCAGTCTCTTTCATGTGCCTGTAATCGGATGGTTTGTGAGACGTCTTTCCATTCCCGTTGATAGGGATACGGCCCGACCTTCCACAATAAAAGAGGCAGTGAGGCAACTGAAAGAGGGCAGGGTGCTTGTGATGTTTCCGGAGGGAACAAGGAGCAGGGATGGAGATGTTGGAGGAGGAAAGAGAGGGGTTGCCATGATTGCAGCCCTGAGTCACGCAAGGGTTGTTCCGGCATTGATTGAGGGTACGGAAAGGGCCTTGCCTGCAGGGGCCGGATTTTTAAGACCAACGAAAGTGAGGGTGACCTTTGGACGCCCTATTGAATATAGTGGTGCAGAAACGAGCAAGAGTTTTCAGCAGCGTATCACCGGGGAGATTATGGATAGAATCAGGGAGCTTAAGCAGGAACCCGTAATGCGCAACTCAAATTTATAACCAGGGGCTTTTTATGGATATATATATTGCAAAGGGAGCCGGTTTTTGCTTTGGTGTGAAAAGGGCTGTTAATATAGCATTTAGAACAGCTGAAAGGTCTGTAAAGAGGGTTGCCACACTTGGACCCATAATCCACAATCCACAGGTTGTGGAGAAACTGCGTCAGGCCGGCGTGAAGCCCTTGGATAAGGTTTCAGAGGATGTGGATATACTTATAGTGCGGACTCATGGAATTCCGGTCAGCCTTTATGAGAGTCTCCGTGATGCAAAGTTTGAGCTTATTGATGCCACTTGTCCGTTTGTAAAAAAGGCGCAGCAATATGCTAAACTTCTCAGGGAAGAAGGCTATCAGGTGCTTATTCTCGGTGATAAGGACCACCCCGAGGTAAAAGGAATTCTGAGCTATGCCGGTGAGAGTGCCATTGTTGTCAGAGATGCCGGTGAGATGCCTGTGCTCAATTCGCGTGTTGGCATTGTTGTTCAGACCACACAGCCTGTTGAGGCCCTGAAAAAACTGCTTGACAAGGTTATACAGACAGTAAAAGAAGTAAAAGTATATAATACCATATGTAACTCAACAGCCCTCAGGTTGAGGGAGACAGAGGATATGACCAGGAAGGTTGACCTGATGCTCGTTGTTGGCGGGAAGAACAGTGCAAACACAAAACAGCTTGTCACTTTATGTAATGATAGCAGAGTAAGGACATACCATGT
>BDTQ01000109.1 GCA_002898135.1 bacterium BMS3Bbin07 | reverse complement strand
GGAGGACTGCTGTCTTTTGTGAAAAAACAGCTCTCTTAATAAAGAATTAAGAAAGCACACGGGTAAAATTACACAATACAGGTTGAATTTAAAGGTAACCATGCTTGACACATTAAAAAGGGTTTTTGGTTTTCAGGCCTTCCGTCCGAACCAGGAAGAGATCATCAGGAATATTCTGGCTGGCAGGGATGTTTTTGCTGTAATGCCTACAGGGGGAGGGAAATCCCTATGTTATCAATTACCCGCCAGAATAATGCAAGGGACCGTGGTTGTTATAAGTCCCCTTATCGCCCTGATGAAGGACCAGGTTGATGCTGCACTGGAAAACGGCATCTCCACAGCCTTTATAAACAGTTCCCTCAAACCCCGGGAAATGTCCGAAGTTTATCAAAGGCTGAGGAATCATGCCCTGGAGCTCCTCTACATTGCACCTGAACGATTTGCAATGCCTGATTTCATTGAAACACTGAAAACCATCCCCATCTCCCTTTTTGCCATAGACGAGGCACATTGCATCTCCGAGTGGGGGCATGACTTCCGTCCTGACTACCTGAGACTCTCCAGTATTACCGGCGTCTTCCCCAATGTTCCGGTTGCAGCCTTTACAGCCACAGCCACCCCCGGGGTTCAGGAAGATATTATCAACAAGCTCGGCCTCAGATCACCCTATACGGTGCGCGCCTCATTTAACCGTCAGAACCTCTTTTACCGGGTAACAGGAAAGACTGCGATAGAGACACAGATACTGGAATTCCTTGGTGATCATACTGATGAGTCCGGCATCATTTACTGCACTACACGTGACTCTGTTGTCAAAATGGCTGATTTTCTGACGGCCAACGGCATTAAGGCCCTGCCCTACCATGCAGGATTGACGCCTGAGCAAAGGAAGAGGAACCAGGAGGCCTTCAGCAGGGATGAGTTGACGGTAATAGTGGCAACAATCGCCTTTGGTATGGGAATAGACAAGTCAAATGTCCGTTTTGTCATTCATGCAGACTTGCCGAAAAATATCGAGAGCTATTACCAGGAGACAGGACGAGCCGGGCGTGACGGTGAGCCTGCCTGGTGCATACTCTTTTTCAGCAGGGGAGACATCCCGAAAATCAGATATTTTATTGATCAGATACCGGAAGACAAGGAACGGACAATCGCCACAGAGAAGCTGAATCAGATGGCAAGGTATGCATCACATAATGTCTGCAGGCGCAGACACCTCCTTGGATATTTTGGCGAGGAATACGGGGATGAAAATTGCGGGGCATGCGATATTTGCACCGGCACTGTGGAAAAGGTTGATATCACAATTGATGCACAGATACTGATGTCCGCCATGTCAAGGACAAGTCAGCGCTTTGGAATCAGGCATATCATTGATGTTGTTACAGGCGCCAATACAAAGCGTATCCGGGAGCTTAAACACAACACCATTAAAACATACGGTGCAGGCAGTCACAAGGATAAAAACCACTGGAGGTTCCTCGTTGATGAACTCCTGGCGCAGGACGTTATACACCAGGATGGTGATAAGTATCCGGTGCTGAAACTTACGAAAAAAGGTCAAAGCGTACTCTACGGGAAAGAAGAACTTACGGCATTGAAAAGAGAAGAAACAAAGACAGGTCGCCGGACTGCGCAAGACAATGAATTTAAACCCTTTGATAAGGATCTTTTCAAAAGACTCAGGGTTTTGCGTAAGACCCTTGCCGAAGAACAGCAGGTCCCTCCTTATATAATATTTTCAGACCGGAGCCTTCATGAGATGTGCAGGTATTATCCCGCAACACTACCGGACATGAAAAGGATCAGCGGGGTTGGGGATGCCAAGCTTGAACGCTATGGAGACGATTTCATAGAGGAGATAATGGCATATCTGAACGAAAACCCCGGCATCCCCGTTCCTGACAGGGAATATCCTGCCTTGTCTGTCAACCCGTCACGGAAAAAGGGGAAGGGAGAAACCATTGAAAAGACATATGAGCTTTTCAGAGAGGGCCTGTCATTGCAGGGAATTGCAGAGACACGTAATCTCTCGATATCTACAATCACGGGACATTTAGAACAACTGATAAGGGATGGCCGTGACATTGATATAGACCGTATTGTTGACCCCGAAAAGCGGAATGCCGTAGAAAAGCTTTTTTTAACCCTCCAGGTCTGGAATCTGGGGCCTGTCGTCGAACATTTTAATGGTACAGTAAGCTTTGAAGAAGCAAAAATTATAAGGGCCTCTCTGCAGCGCAAACAGGCAAATTTATAAATTATGATATATAATATAAATAATAACAGTGTTTGCAGATAAACAAAAAATCACGAAAACTTGTTGTCAAAATTCCTGCAAAAAAAGAACAACCCGAACCCGGCAATAGATGATTGTTGGAAGCGATATGATGGAGACTTTTTATCGCTGGAGCGGGGATTAACATAAACAGAAAGTCCTGTAGTTTTAATCTCAGCAACATTAATCAGAGGAGGAAGGGAAATGAAAGGCATAAGAAACATTTTGTTTGCAGCGCTGGTTAGTTTCCTGGTTTTTGGATTCGCAGGCACAAGTTTCGGCCAAGGTCCTTTTGTGAAAGATGAGATTGTCGTTAAATTCAAGCCCGGGGTCTCTGAGGAAACGATTGCAAAAATAAACCGGGGACACGGCACATCAGTCTTTTACGTGAGCAAGCAGGGAAAATTCAGCCGTCTCAGGGTCCCAGCCGGAAAGACCGTTGAAGAACTGGTGGATATTTACGATAAAAACCCCTATGTTGAATATGCAGAGCCAAACTACATCGCCCATGCCTTCTGGACACCCAACGACCCTTTATACCCCTACCAATGGAACTTCTATAATGACAAATACGGTGGAATCAATATGGAATCTGCCTGGGAGGTCGGCACAGGGGACAGCAGCGTGGTAGTTGCAGTAATAGATACAGGTGTGGCTTATGAGGACTATGTCGACACTGCTGCAAGAGGAAGGAACAGGACTACAACTTATGAACAGGCCCCTGACCTGGCTGAAACAAATTTCGTACCCGGTTATGATTTTGTCAATGATGACTCTCACCCTAATGACGACGAAGGGCACGGCACCCATGTTACGGGTACCATAGCCCAGAGCACAAACAATAATACAGGTGTGGCCGGCATAGCCTTCAATACCTCCATCATGCCGGTAAAGGTTCTTGACAGCAGGGGCTCCGGCACCTATACCGATATTGCAGATGGAATCTATTTTGCCGCCAACAACGGTGCAGATATAATCAGTATGAGTCTGGGAGGATCCAGTGCATCCATTACCATGGAAGATGCCCTTGCCTATGCCTACAACAAAGGAGTAACCATAGTAGCTGCGGCTGGAAATGACGGTTCGAACGTTATCAGCTATCCTGCTGCTTACAATGCTTATGTCATTGCAGTAGGCGCCACCCGGTATGACGAAACATTGTCTTATTATTCCAACTACGGCCCTGATCTGGATATCGTAGCTCCGGGTGGAGATACAAACGTAGACCAGAACGGCGATGGATACGGAGATGGTATCCTTCAGCAGACCTTTGGAAGCAGCCCCACAGACTGGGGTTATTTTTACTACCAGGGCACATCCATGGCCACTCCGCATGTAGCCGGTGTTGCCGCCCTTGTAATTGCATCCGGAGTTACCGGGCCGGATAATGTCAGGCAGGTCCTGCAGGGCACAGCAAAAGACCTTGGGGCGCCGGGATGGGACAAGACTTATGGATGGGGAAGGGTGGATGCCGCTGCAGCCCTGGGATACACGGCAGAGCCGGTTCATCATATTGCCGTAACGAAGATCACTGCGCCTGCCTCTGCACTCTCAGGTGACACGGTACCCGTTAACGTAACAGTAGCAAACCCCGGCGATTTCTATGAAACCTTTACATTAACTCTGACCGACGTCACAGACGGCGTGGAAATAGGCTCCAGATCAGTTGCTCTCACTTCAGGTGCCTCAACAACAGAGACCTTTTACTGGGATACCGTCAATGCCACCCTTGGAGACCATCTTCTGAAGGCCAGCGCCTCAGTAGTTGCCGGGGAGGCAAACACAGCGGATAACTCAAAAACCATTACGGTTACCATCGCCGACATTGTTGAGCAGCCTTCCATGCACGTAGCAGGTATTGACATGGCTCTCCAGACAACATCCAGAAGGAACATCACCTCTGCACTGGCGACCGTAACCATTGTAGATGCCTTCGGGTCCCCGGTTGCCGGCGCAACGGTTTCCGGGTACTGGAGCGGGGCCACATCTGAT
>BDTQ01000108.1 GCA_002898135.1 bacterium BMS3Bbin07 | reverse complement strand
TGCACTTTCATATAAATTCTGTTCAGAATTTGAACATCTCTTCACAGTGGGAGCAGGTAAGCACTGCTCCCACTGTGTTGTTCTCATGCCTTGATCAGTTTAACCATTGTATCGTAGAAAGATGAACTTCCACCGATCGGGTCAGTCATACAGACATTCTTGAGAACCGGGTCAACCCTCATGGCGGCATTTGGACAGAGACCTGTTGCCCTTCTCTTATCGCCCTTTATTGTTTTTCCATCGATCATTGTATCAGATGAACCATATCCCCAATGACCAAAGTGCCAGGATATGGCAACAACTCCGGGTCTCATGCCCTGGACTGCCTTTATCTTTCCGACCATGTCTTTCGTGCCCCTGTTGGGCAGGTGCCATTTGCCGTCGCTATTCGTTGCAGAGATGAGCCTTGCACTGTCGCCATCCTTGAAACCCTGACTTGCAGCAGTCCCTGCATTGATGAGAATATAGTTCTCGGGCAGTATAGTACTCATCCAGTAGTCCATCGGCAGTGTCCTTGACTGGCCGCCGAGGATATCCTTGTATGTTATCAAGTGGAGCGGAAATCCCCTGTCGTCTATTAGATTGCCGCCGGCATCTTTGGTAGGTTCATAGACTGCAATGCCTGAGAACCTCTTACCGGTCAGGGAATGTCTCTGGACAGCCACTGGCTCTGCATAGAGATTTATCTGTTTTCCGAACTTATGAACGAGCATTCCCGGTTTTATGAACGCTGCCTTCCAGTCTTCCCATCTTCCTCCCCTGTTCAGGAAGTTGAGCACTTTCCTCCAGTTGTCGGGACCTGCCGCCTTCTCCCATCTGGGCAGGTCAAAGACGGTTCTCTTCAGGTGTCTCCTTGCGTGGATGAAGAGCTTCATTTCGTCCCTCGATGCATCGGGGAGTGCCTGACCCTTCCTGTCACCCCACGCGAGGTTGGCAGCTAATTTGAGGAACCAGTCCTCGGGTCTGGTAAAGTCGAGACCCTTGCCAAGGCCGTTCCTTCCAAAACCACTGAGTCCAAGTCTTTCGGCGAAAGCAAGCATCACTGCCTCCATTGAGCAGTGCTGCTTTTCGCCATAGACCTCCACCACCTCTGTCAACGGAGTAATGGTCGGCTGGCGGAATTTAGACGCTTCCTGAGGCACATCTGGTGTTGTGTGCGGGGTACCCCATCTCTCCCATACTGCTGCATCGGGGAATACATAGTCGGCATACATGCTGGTCTCACCTATCACAATATCAGTGGTAAAAACAAGAGGGATTATATCAGGATTTGCAAGAACCTTTACCTGTTGATTTGCAGCGGGAATGGACAGTGCCGGCGTACCTTTGTGTATCCAGAGTGCCTTTATATTATATGGATATCCTTCTGCTGCCGATGGGATAACCTCCTGATAGATATTCCCGGTAAACGGGAACCACGGCCTCTTTGCAGGATACCCTTTAAAGAGGGTCGAATCCTCGTACCTGGACTTTTCCCTTGTCAGCGCGTGACCAAAGGCATGGAGATTGTCAGGATGCATCTTTTTGAAATAAAACGGCTTCTTAAGTTTGGAACCGTCCTCATGCCAATGGCCTCCGCCTTTACTGAGTCCACCCTTATGGTCGAGACTTCCTATCAGTATATTCAGCGCAATGACGGCCTGCCCGTTGTAGTAGCCACTGGTGTGCTGAACAGCGCCGCGATACATATCCACCGCAGCCTTCTTGCCGTGAGATGTAAACTCTCTTGCAACATCAACGATATCATTAACAGGCACTCCACAGATATCGGACCACTCCGCCAAACTCCTTGAAAATGCCTCATCCTTGAGGATGGTAAATGCCGTTTTTACCTTTATCCCGTTAATTTCACCAGAGTAATCGAGGGTCCCGGAAACTGCGCTTTTGCCAACCGGAACGGGTTTCCCGTTGTTTATGACGACAAGCTCTTTCCCTCCGATTCCTGCCTCGGATGCCCGCAGGAGCTTGCCGGGTCCGTCCTTTTCAATCTTTACAAGATGGGTTACATTCGACCATGAGGACTCGCCGGCAGCCTTTGCAGCAGCCTTGTTTGCAGGGGACAGGAACTTCTCATCATATCGCCTGTTATCAATTATCCATCTAATCATGGCAAGCGCCAAAGCTGCATCCGTGCCAGGCTTGACCGGCAGCCACTTCCATGCCTTGGCCGCAGACTTACTCATCCTCGGGTCAATAACCGCCACCTTGAGCCTTCCCGTAGCGAGACCTTCCGTGACCCTTTCAGCCATGGTTGGCGGGCCAAAATTTGCCTCGACAAAACCAGTGCCGAAGTAGATGATGAATTCGGAATTCAAGGCATCCGGTTTCATGTGTTCGGATTTCGGTTTGCCCCATTTCCCGTTCTTATACTGCCTTGTTGCCTGTTTGTAGGCAATATGATGGGATTGTTCACATATGGTTGTATGTTCATAGAAGTTGACAGAACAGAAGCCGCCCTTAAGAAATCTCTTTGCAAGCTCTTTTCTTCCGTGTTCGATACGGCCGAACTGCAAGACAAACTGATTATTCACAGGACCAAGATCGGGATGGTCCGGATCGATGAGTTTATCAAGGTAAGCGCTATATTTCGACTTGAAGTCAGCCACCGGCATCCTACCCTTTGCCACTGTCTTGGCATCCTTTGCCATACTCTTTGAAAGATTTGAATCGCTCAGTTTGTATAGATCTTTAAGACCTGGAACATAACGGTTTTCACCAATATCCTTGAAGTGGCGGCCTCCGTTTACTATCTCATCGATGGCAAGGTCAAAGGATATAACCTTCCATGAATTTGAGCCCCTCGGTCCGTTTCTCTTCAGTACCTTTACTATCCTGTACGGGTCGTAAAGGCTCTGTATGCCTGCCTGTCCCTTGGGGCATACCTTTGCATCTATCTTTGCAGCCCTCCACGGTGATGTATCCTGCTTCAGGTTGGGGATCATGTTCTGTGCAGAGTAAGGGTTACCATCTATCTTCACTGCTATACCGTCGAGTATCTTTACCTTGATCGGGCAGGCAGTGTGGCATTGGAGGCATACGGAATAGATGACGTTCTTTGCATCGGCAAGTGGATAACCTCCACCTGGAGCTGCTTCTGCGTTCTTCAGTAAACCGAGGGCACCTTCGATCTTGCTCATCAGGAGGGCAGATCCGCCAAGAAGTGCCCCTGTCTTCAGTAAGTTCCTTCTTGTAACCTCCTTCTCCGGTAGTGACTCTATCATATCCGCTATCTTACATATCTTGTCTTTTTCAGCCATTTTTCATCTCCTCCTTACTGGTGGCATACCTGGCATGTAGCCGATGTGCTTGTTGCAATATTAGCCCTGTCCTTATAACCGATATAGTAAACACGGGGTTTAGTCCCAAGCTTTGCTTTTGGATTCCATACATCCTCTTTCTTGATAAGTTCAGATACCAGGGACTTCGGATCACTCTTATCACCGAAATACATTGCCCTTCCTATACAGGTGGATACACAGGCAGGAATCATTCCGCTTTCAAGTCTGTGCAGGCAGAAGGTGCATTTCCTGATAGTCCCTTTTGTTTTTTTACGCGTAAGCCTCTCATTATCTTCATAGAAAGTCCTCGTCTCATAGGGTTCGAGTATCGGGGTATTATCCGTGTAATAACCACCGTTGTCGTCAACAATCGCATAGTAGGGGCAGGCCTTCTTTGCAGCCTCTCTCGCATCCGGACTCTTTTTGAGTTTCTCATAATCAAATACAACTATCCCGTCAGGCCTCTTCTTAATCGTTCCGTTTTTGAGTTTATTTGCAGCCTTCATGCATGGTGGATTGTCACAGTGCTGACAGTTACCCGGCATATAGAACTTGTCCAGGTTGGGATAACCCCGGAACTCCGTCTCAAAAACCCACCTGTAAGATGTCCCCGGCGGGCAGACATTCTCCGCCATACATGCGACTACGCATGCACGGTCTCCAACACATTTCCTTACATCGATTACCATTACCCACGACCTCTTTGAAACAGGTTTTCTCAGCGCCCGATCGAGGTCTTCATGCATCTTCACAATCTCATTAAAAGCCATACACTCCTCCTCTCCGTAAGGATTTCTGTTGAGCCTATTCCTAACATGCTGTTCAGTCAATACAAGAAACATGCCAAATATAAAATGTATATTTTAAAGGCAGTTAACAGTAGACATAGAAAAAGTGTTACCC
>BDTQ01000107.1 GCA_002898135.1 bacterium BMS3Bbin07 | reverse complement strand
GGTTAGTTCAAGGAGGGGTTCGATAGAGCCGAGGGCTCTTGTGACCGGGAGAACCCCTGAGGGAACGGTCTTCATCCCGTTTCATTTCATTGAGGCTGCTGCAAATATCCTGACAAACCCGGCCACAGACCCCGGGGCAAAGATACCGGAATACAAGGTCTGTGCAGTAAAGATAGAAAAGATCGAGACATGAAGAACGAATGGATACTTGAGAAGAATCACCTATCTTACTGGCTGAGGCAGCTAAGAAAAGAGAGGGACCTTATCGGACCGTTAAGGGATGATGAGGGTAAGGATATCGTCTTCAGGAGCGTTGAACAGATTCATGAGGTCATACTTGACTCCCCTGCATCACTGCCTTCGCCCAAGGAATTCCTTGCCCCCCAATACGACCCCTTGCTCAGGCTAAAGGTTGCGAGTCACGAGTTGACTTTTCCCTCCAGACCGCAACCCGTATCCCCAAACGTGCACATGAAAGAATCTTATGAGAAAAGCAGTATCCTGTCCCTGGTGGATAAAAGGAAGCGTGTCATTTTTGGTGTCAGGTCCTGCGACATCTCTGCCATCAGGCTCCTGGACAGGTTCTATCTCAAAGGATACAGGGACCCATATTATGAACAGAGGAGGAATAATACCCTGTTTATCTCTATTGTCTGCAATAACCCTGATCCGACATGCTTCTGCAGCGGGCTTGGAACAGGCCCTTACCTTGAGGAGGGGTTCGACATACAGTTGACCGACTTGGGAAGCAGGTATTATGTCCAGGCAGCCTCTGCTGAAGGAATAAAGACAGTCAGGGGGATGTCCTTTCTCTTCAGCAGACCCCGCAAGGCAGACCTTGATGATCAGTATGAGGTGTTTCTGAGTGCAAAGGCGAGGTTTCATAAGAGGATAAGCCTCGAAAGTCCCCGCCGCATGATCCTTGCCGGGAGGTTAAAGGATGATTTCTGGCAAAAGGTTGCAGGGCGATGCTTTGAGTGCGGCGGCTGTGTTTACGACTGTCCGCTCTGTACATGCTTCACTGTGACCGACAGAACATATCCGGACGGTGTAGAGAGGATAAGGCTTTGGGATACATGTCTCTTTAAGGGTTTTACCAGGATGGCCGGCGGCATACTGCCGAATGAAAAGAGGTTTCTGAGGACCAGAAGGTGGTATTATCACAAGCTTATACATTATCCGGAGGCGCTGGACGAATTCGGGTGTGTGGGTTGCGGCAGATGTGCCGTAACGTGTCCCGGAAAGATCGATATGGCAACCATCGCAACAGAGATAAAGGGACTCGCCATTAACGGAGAGGAAGAATAAAGAATAACCGATAAGCAAAAACAGGAATTTTCTCAGACAGGATTAACAGGATTTAACGGAAGGGGAAAACAAATAACAAATGACAAATGACAAAAATATATACCTGCCTGTAAGCGGAATAATTGAGCAGGTCATACCGCAGGGCAGGGACGTAAGCCTCTTCAGGGTGAAGACTCAAATGCCGCTTGAATATGCACCGGGACAGTTTTTTATGGTTTCGGTCTGGGGTGCAGGCGAGGTTCCCATATCCGTGACATCCCTTTCCGGAGAGGGTAATACGGTGGAGCTGTGCATAAGGAGGGCCGGCCTGGTTACCGGGGCGATCCATTCCCTGAAAGCCGGATATCCGTTATGGCTGCGAGGACCCTATGGTAACGGTTTTCCCCTGGATATCTCCGGAGGCAGGGATGTTGTGGTGGTTGCAGGCGGGATTGGCTTGGCCCCGTTAAGACCGCTTATTGAGTGGTTTATGAATAAACCAGAGGATGTGGGTCGGGTAACGCTCCTGCATGGTGCAAGAACGCCTGATGATATTGTCTTCAGGGATGAGATGGAGGGCTGGAAGGAGAGGGGCATAAAGGTGCTTCTCACTGTGGACAGGGCTGATGAGGGCTGGAAGGGCCATGTCGGCCTGGTAACAGGTCTCTGGCAGGAGGTGCATTCAGACCTGAAGAAGGCCACCGCCTATATATGCGGTCCTGAGGTGATGATAAAGGCCGCCATGGGAGAGCTCTTCCTCTTTGGAATGCCTGAGGAGAGGATAATTACCACTCTTGAGGCACATATGAAGTGCGGGGTCGGTAAATGTGGTCATTGTTACGCAGGCCACAGATACATCTGTACAGACGGCCCTGTCTTTTCATACAGGGAGATTAAGGACTACAGGCTGCTGTTATCCCGGTAACAATTCGAGGTTCTTCATCCTGGTCCTGAGTTGTTTGCGGCTTATACCGAGCAGGGCTGCTGCCTTTGACTGGTTCCATGAAGTCTTCTCAAGGGCCTTCAGTACAACCCGTTTTTCCATCTCAACAAGGTTAAACCCGTCGGATTCAAAGCGGTCTTCTTCAGCGATCAGCTTGAGTTTGCGGGGAAGACAGTCAACGGTTATCTGCTCATAAGGACATAGGATAACCGCACGCTCAATAACATTCTCAAGCTCCCTGACATTTCCCGGCCAGTCATAATTTATAAGGATGTCTGCGACTTTTGAATCAAAACCAGGGATGTTTTTTTTGTTTTTCCTGCTGAAGAATTCAAGGAAGTGAGCGGCTATGATGGGGATGTCCTCCTTTCTTTCCCTTAGCGGGGGGATATGAATTGTTATAACATTGAGCCTGTAGTAAAGGTCTGCCCTGAAGTCACCCTGTTCAACCGCCTCCTCTATATTCCTGTTGGTTGCGGCGAGAATACGGACATCGACTTTTATCTTCTTCTTCCCTCCAAGCCTGTGAACCTCCTTTTCCTGAAGGAATCTGAGCAGTTTTTTCTGGAGTGCAAAGTCCAGGTCACCGATTTCGTCAAAAAATATGGTGCCGCCCTCCGACATCTCGATAAGGCCTACCTTGTTGTCATAGGCACAGGTGAAGGCACCTTTTTCATAACCAAAGAGCTCGCTCTCCATCAGCTCCGGAGGGATTGTGGTACAGTCTATGGGGATGACGGGACTATTCGCCCTCAATGAGGTATAGTGAAGGGCCCGTGCAACCAGTTCCTTGCCTGTCCCGCTCTCTCCGAGTATGAGCACAGCGGCATCAGTCTTGCTGACGCGTTGAATCATGGAGAATACTTCCTGGATTGCCGGTGATTTACCGATAATATTAAGGAACTGATACCTGCCGGGTATGTCGTCCTTTGATTCAAGCGCCCATTCCCTCTTCTGCAAGGCATCCCTAATCATGGATATCATGATATCGAGATTTACAGGTTTTGTCAAATAGGTGTAGGCGCCCTTCTTCATGGCATCTACAGCCCTTTCAATAGTGCCGTAGGCAGTCATGAGGATAACAGGCATATTGGGGTTCTTTGCCTTGACCTCTTCAAGCAGTACCTCACCATCGATCCCCGGCAGTTTGTAATCCGATATTATCAGGTCGATATGGTTGTTTTTAAACCGCGATATCGCCTCTTCACCGGTTCTGGCAGTCTCAACATTGAACCTCTCCTTCCTGAGAGTAGCTGAGAGCACCTTCAGGGAGTTTATCTCATCGTCAACTATAAAGTATGGTATGTTTCATCTCTTCAGTGGTAAAAACAGGGTAAATTTGCTTCCCTCGTTGAGTGCACTTTCAACGGTTATGTCTCCACCATGCTCCTTGGCTATCTTTCTGGATATAGCCAGCCCGAGTCCGGTTCCCCGTGTCCTGGTAGTGAAAAAGGGGTTGAAAATATTTTCCATCTCTTTTTCTCCGATACCCTTTCCATTGTCCTGGACCGAAAGAAGCAGCCCACTGCCGGACAGAGTGGTCCTGACTTTAATTCTACCATTTTTCTCCACAGCGTCAAAAGAATTAATCAGGAGGTTTATAAGTACCTGCTTTATCTGGTGGTAGTCAAAGGGGGTTATCGGGATCTCCCTTACCAGATCGGTCTCAATAATTATCCCCTGCTCCTCGCTTTCCTGTCTCAGAAGATCGAGTGTTTCCTTGACAAGCCTGTTTATATCCGCTGGTTCGGGGTCGGGCTTTACAGGTTTTGCAAAGTCCAGCAGTGTGGTGGTCAGCTTGTTAATCCTTGCCACCTCGTCATAAATAATCCCTAAAAATTCCCTGATGAGACTGCCTTTAAAGTTCTTTTTTATATACAGGGCGGCCCCACCTATTGCATTAAGG
>BDTQ01000106.1 GCA_002898135.1 bacterium BMS3Bbin07 | reverse complement strand
ACTTACTGCCGACGGGAAGATAAGACCCGGCCTCTTTTCCGGGACCACAATAGACCTCAAGAGCGCCATCACCATGGGCGCCTCGGATAAGGAGATAGAGCGGCTTTTGAGGCTATCGGTTGCCGTCAAGCCGGAGGGGCATAAGATAAATCAGGGGGTATGCGGGGATTTTATCCGGTCAATGTCAAAGATAGGGGGGTAGACGGGGCTGATGTGGCAGTTACTGAGGAAAGAGCTTCTCCATATGCTCCGTGACAGGGGGCTTGTCATCTTCATACTCTATGCCTTCACACTCGATATATATATGGCTGCCAAGGGTTTTAATCTTATCCCTGAGATGATATCCATAAGCGTATATAATGAGGATAATTCACCTCAAAGCCGTGAGCTGATAGACAGGATCAAGCCGCCTGCATTCCGTACCCCCCGCATGATCAACAGCCGGCAGGAGATAGACAGGCTGTTGAATGCCTCAGAGACCGTGCTTGTCCTTGTCATCCCCCAGGGGTTTGAGCGTGACCTGTACAGGGGCGGGGCATCTGTGCAGGTCTTGGTTGACGGCACACAGAGCACGGCTGCATATCTGAGCTCAGCCTATATCGGCAGCATTATAGAGCGGTATTCAGCAGAGCTGTTGAGAGAGAGGCAAAGGCTGAGAGATATAACGGGGCTTCCCTATGTTGATATAAAGAGCCGGATATACTTTAATCCCGGGGCACGGGACGACATATTTGAGGGCCTCAATGAATTCTTTATGGTTATCACGCTGATCGGCATGATCCTGCCTGCAGCAATACTTATCAGGGAACTGGAGTACGGAACAATTGAGCAGATTCTGATTTCACCTTTCAGTATAAAGAAGCTCCTCCTCATGAAGATAATAGCCTCATCCGCCTTCCTTCTTACAATGATAGGATTGAGTTATGAATTTGTGCTGAGGCTGTGGCTGGGATTTCCCCTGCGGGGTACGGTCTTCGGGTTTCTCCTTATAAGCATGCTCTACGGGATTGCCACAACCGGACTTTCCTTTATAATCGCCTCAATCGCCAGGAGGTTCAGCCAGATAGGGATGTTGACCATAGTGTTTTTTGCCCCTATGCTCCTGCTCTCAGGCGGATGGGTACCGCCCGAGGCCCTTCCGGAATGGTTGAGGTCTCTCACCTTTATATCTCCCCTCAAGTATTACATGGAGCTGGGGATCGGCCTTCTGATCAGGGGCGCTGATATGGAGATGCTCCTCCCAAATATACTTAAGCTCTCGGCACTGGCAGCAATCCTGATGGGGACAGGATACAGTCTGTATAACAGGAGAATATCAAGAGGGGAATATTGAGAGCCTGACAGCAGGGCATAAGAAGGCACAGGCGTTGTCTTCAACATCAAAGAGATCCTGGTCCAAATGCCTTTGATTTGTCACCCTGAACTTGATTCAGGGTCTCATATCAGTGGTGTCCGGTAAAAGTTTATAAAAGCATGGCCTGTTCTTTAAACTTGAAGGATAAAAGGAGTCGGCAAACTCTTTATCCACAAGGAGGAACAGACCATGCGCAAAGTAGGGACAATCTATACAGAGCTTTTAAAATTAATTCCGGGTTCAGCACCTGGCAACAGTTTATCACAATACTGTACTCACAAATCAAGCAGAAAGACAGCCTCAGGGACATCGAGTCAGGCCTTACCACTCAGAGTGCCAAATGGTACCACATAGGCCTTAGAAATGTGAGAAGGAGCATGCTTTCGGACGCCAACAACCAGAGAGTGGCACTTCAGGCCTGTGCCGTGAGTCTGGCCATAAGGGAGGAACAGGATTTTCGTGACTCTATTGAATTTATTGCCTGAAAGCAAGTAGTATTTAAGTGAGTAGCAAATAATTTCCACAGGAGCTTTTTTGGAAGTTGAGATTAAAGAGCATGCAGGATTTGAGGCAAAGCGGAGAGGGATTCCTGAGGAATTAATAGTACGCGTTGTTAATAATCCGCAACAGAAAGCGCCTTCTAAAAAAGGCCGCATAATAATACAAAACAAATTTTATGATAATAAAGAAAAGAAAGAGATGCTATTACGAATTATCGGCCTTGAAACAACTGAGAATTTTGTTGTTATCACTGTCTATAAAACATCCAAAATAAGCAAATACTGGATAAGGGAGGATTAGCATGAAGGTTATATACGATCCGGATACTGACACCTTAAGCCTGATTTTCAGGAAAGAAGATATAGCCGAAAGCGATGAGGTAAGAGAAGGCGTGATCATAGACTACAACAAGGACGGTAAAATCGTGTCCATGGAAATTCTTGATGCCTCAGAACAAATATCTGAACCACAAGGAATAATTTATGAGTTAAAGGGGAAAGAAAAAATAGTTGCCTGACTTTTCTGATCACTGTCAAGATAGAGCATTCTCACTCACTGAGTTTTTCCCCATCTGTGAAATCTGCGTGTTGGGATTCATGCCAACTACCCCCCAAATAACAATATAAGTTTGTATTTTACAATACTGATCTGGTATTATCCGTATGCTCTCCTCCGTGAATTTATATTTGACGCCGAGTTTTGCTCATTCATGCAAAAACGAAAAATGCTAAGTATGATATTTGTTATATTTCCAAGTTTATCTGAGGTATTTTCAAATGAAGAAAACAAAGATTTAAGACGTCAAATTAATGAGCTCATTTTAAATCGGGATAAGTTTGCTCATGGAAATATTTTTATTGATGCCGAAAATGATAAAGTTATTATTCAATATTATAGTAGAGGAAAAAGAGAGACAGAAATCAGTCCCGAAGTTATTTCTGAAATAACAAAAAGTGCAGATTTTATTAAAGATAAGCTTCACGTTTTAAATGACTACTTTAGAACTAATAGACTCGAAATAGAAAAAGAGGAGTTCTAACAATTTGATGGAGAGGAATGCGGAATAGCTGAAAGTGACCTCTGGGGTCTGCCCTTGAATTGTGACAAAAGCATTTAATTTTCCATATACTCCAGAGGGTAGAGAAAGCAGGACTGCTCATTATGCATATTGTATCATGTGGAAACATTCTCATCTTCGACAGGAGAACTTACAAAAGCGATGCAATGATATAAGAAGTTGTTAAAGCAATGAAGAAAGGATTTCAAAGGTGCAACTTCACGATTCAAGGGCAGACCCCAACCTTTTTACATGCAGTCTGTCTTTTTCCACTTCATAGTATACCGGAGCATACCGGAGTTTAAGAGATAAGTAGTCACAGCACGCTGTAAGTCAGTATTGATGGGCAATCAGCGGTATTTTTACTGTAAGACCCCATCTTACTATCAGTCCAGTGTCTTATAGGACGCATTGCCACAAGATTGTCATCCTTGCTCTTAATTGAACATCCCTTTCCGGAGGAACCCCAAAAGGGTGTAAACGTATAGAAAAACTGTTGGTGTGTAACGTGTCCGTGCCTTACCTTATACCTTACATCCCTCAACTTAAGGTATAATGGACTGTTACTCAAACAGAAAGCGAGTGCGGAAGAATTTGTGCATGATGGGGTAGTTGCGCATACAAGGGAGAGATGTCCGGGATGGGTGATGACTCTGAATACGGATAGAAACGTATGAATATCCATGAACTGAAAGAACCGGTTTTCGGCGGTGAGTCCGAGCGTGTCGAATTCAAACGCTACCGGGCAGGCATTATCGAACGCTGGGGCACCGGAACGCTGA
Organism: bacterium BMS3Bbin07; assembly: GCA_002898135.1. Lineage (GTDB taxonomy): Bacteria > Nitrospirota > Thermodesulfovibrionia > Thermodesulfovibrionales > JdFR-85 > BMS3Bbin07. Next base: position 420 of record BDTQ01000106.1, on the reverse strand, counting down.
ACATTATTGACTGGTGCACGGAAAACACCAATCCTGCTCCTTCCTGGCAGGAGCAGGCCGGTTCGGTGTATGTAATGTTCCTGCCGGCCGTTTTGCCCGATACCGGAAAAGTCGGGGGCCATGATGAAGCACATCAGGGGCCAGAGTCAATCAAGTGGCGGGTCATTGCGACATTGGCAACCCGTCCGCTTTCAAAATCGGAGATCGCCACGGCACTGGGGCATACAAGCATATCGGGAAAACTCAATCAGAGAATACGCCAAATGCTGAGTGACGGATACATTGAATACACCATTCCCGACAAACCCAACAGCCGTTTGCAGAAGTATCGGCTGACGGAGAAGGGACGGGTATTAGTGAATGATGAAAGCGGAATGATGAATGATGAATAAAATCCATAGAGGACTCAAAAAAACAGTT
>BDTQ01000105.1 GCA_002898135.1 bacterium BMS3Bbin07 | reverse complement strand
GGCATCCCATCAGGGGCAGAAAAGACCCGAAGGCCAGGTATGGAGAGCTTACATGCGCGAGTTGTCATAATCAGCACAGCTCCGATTATATACACCTCTTCAGATACCCCGCCAAAAGTACTTTTGAGCTCTGCCCCAATTGTCATGGATTAAAGAAGGGATATAAAAAACAATAAGCAGAAATCCTGTTTGTGGTGAGTAATCCTCTGTCTTGGCGCTGTTTTTGCATAATGTTACTTTTAGCATGATGATTTAAAGAGCAGAATTCAACACGAATACTGATTATGAAAAAAAAGGCAACTATTGTAACTGTCCTTATCTTTCTCTGTATGCTGCTTGTCATCCGGTTTCCAAAGGGCGGTGAGGCCGTGGTTTCAGGGGATTGCGAGGTCTGCCATAGTCTCTATCCGGGTATGATGGAGGCAGCGGCTCCCGGTAAGCCGTTAAGGTATGTCCTTCAGAACTCTATGTGTGTAAATTGTCACTCAAATGCTGAAAGGAATACCATAAAAATGCTGGGTGGTGCCAGGGTGCCCGTGGTATACAGCAGGGTAGAGCCGGAGAGGCCTCTGTCCGGCGGCAATTTCTATTATGTTAAGGTATTTGGTGACAGGCGAGGGCATAATGTGGACGGTATTGCCCCGGTAGATACTAAAAACATGTTTATGCCCCCGGGTTATGACCGTTTTTCCGATCCCTCCGCAGTTGGATTCAACGACAAGAAGCCCCTGGCATGTGCAGGCTCCAATGGCTGCCATGGAAACAGGAATATTGAAAACCCCTTTGCTTCTATTCTGGGGACACATCATTCAGAGGATTTTCCTGTTGACGGAAGCACCACAGCCAGGAGTTACCGGTTCCTGAAGAGAACGGCTGAAGTAAAGGGGGTTACCGGGCTGGAGGATAAGGATTGGGGCTACACTGCTTCTTCAAAGGAACATAATGAATATACCCCTTCAATCAACAGTTTCTGTGCTGACTGCCATAGCGGCCTTTACCGCAGGGATGAGATAGGCAACGCAAGCCCCTGGTTCAGACATCCCACAGGTATTGTCTTGCCGAAGAGGGGTGAATATATGAAGTATAACCCTGATGTTCCGCCTCCGGCAGATAGTTCCGGCATAAGGATTTACAGCCTTGATGCACCTGTGGCGAGGCCGGTTGTGCCTGCTGTTTCCAGTGAGGTGGTGAGGCCCGGTACAGACGTTGTCATGTGCCTTTCATGTCATGTGGCACACGGTAGCCCTAACGAGTTTATGCTGAGGTGGGATTATGATTCCATTGTCTCAGGGGAAGAAGGCAGTACTGGTTGCTTTATATGTCATACGGGCAAGGGTGAATAATGGGCAAAGGATTGAGGGCAAAAGGCAGGTGGAGAGGTGTTAAGTGGAAGAGTTTCCATGTTCTGTTCTCTGTGTTTTTTGCCCTGTGCTTTATTCTCCTTGTCCTCTCTTTTCCCTCAAACATTGATGCCGGGGTAAAGGGGAAGTGCAAGAACTGCCACAGCATGCATGCCGGTAAGCCCAATCCTGTCCTGACAAAGGGCGGGTGCCTCGGCTGTCATGCCCAGGATCCATCCGGTACCACGAATATTATAGTTAAGGGGAAGACAAGGATTCCCCAGGTAATACATAACATGGATAACGGAGACCTTGCCGGTGGAAACTTCTATTATGTGTCGGACGAGTTTAACCCTGATTATTCAAAAGGTCACAATGTGTTGGGAATTTCACTTCAGGAGCATCCCCCCATGGATCTCCCGCCCGGTTTTATTGGAAATATTGTAATTCCAGGGGGGACGGGGCCTGCATACTGGCCACAGCAACAGCAGCTTACCTGTGCCGGCACGTGGGGTTGCCATGGAAACAGGGCTATAGAGAAACCGTTTAAGTCCGTTTATGGAGCACATCATACGGACGACAGTGTGATTGACGGTTCAACCGTGGGCAGGAGTTACCGCTTTCTTTACGGGATAAAAGGCAGGGAACAAAAGCAGTGGGAATATCAGGCCACCACCGATGACCACAACGGTTACAAGGGAGATACCAGTCACAGCACGATGGATACCATAAGTTACCTCTGTGGTGAATGCCATTCCAGATTTCATCCAAATCCAAATCTTGGTGGCGAGACAGATGTTGGTGAGAATGTCTGGCTCAGACACCCCACCGACATTTCCTTCAGTAACGTGCATGGTGGGTATGCAGGGTCAGAGTTTCAGGACTATACAAGGTACAGCCTGCAGGCGCCTGTTGCCTATAAAAACCCTACAGGTAGAGAAAATATTGTGGATATGGATAGTATAATCATGTGTACCTCATGTCACCGGGCACATGCAAGTCCCTACCAGGATATGTTGAGGTGGGATTACACCAGTAATATGTTAGGCCGTGGTGACGGCTGCCTTACATGCCATACGCAGAAGGGACAATAGCTTCCAGGCACAGCAGTAAGTAATTAAACTCTGTGTATAAATTACAGTCATTTGTCATTTCCGCAAGTGAAGCGAGTCGGGAATCCTTCTTAAAGAACGATTCCCCGAACGCTTTCGGGGAATGACAGAAAAACGACAACTGCTCGACTTTATACACAGACTCTAATTGTGTAAAGTCTCTCACAAATTGTGTAAAAAGCTACACTAATGCCAGCATTATCCTTTTAAATTTTGGTGCCACCATACAACCGGGATTGAAAGGCTTAAATGGCTTCTTGACAAAAAAACCTTATATGTGGTACCGTGTACTCGTTAGAGTACTAAAAAGTAAATCAGATACGTGCTCTCCTTTGTAAGCAAAAGAAGTGCATTGGCACAATTATTGCATTATTCATAACTATTAATAATGCACGGGCTGATGCCCGTGTCAGTCTTAAATTACAGAGGGTCGTTCAGGACCAAAGCCGGTATGGTTCCAAATTATGATCGGTTTTGTGTATGCAGGGCAGACCCCAAAAACAAGGGAGGAAAGTATAGATGAAAAAAACACTGATAACAATGTTTTTAGTATTTCTATCTGCAATTTTTATTTATTCCTATGCTGATGCCAAGGTATCCGGTGTTTGCTCAAGCTGTCACACCATGCACAACAGTCAGGATGGTGCTCCGATGACGTTTGACAGTTCGGCTACTCCTAACGGGAAACTGCTCCGGGGCAGTTGTGTGGGCTGTCATGCACAGAACACCTCCAGTAATATCGTCGACTCTATACCACAGGTCTACCACTCAGACCCTACAGACCTTGCAGCAGGGAATTTTTCGTATGTTGTAACCGCTGACTCCAGCGGACATAATGTGGAGGGCATATTGACCTCGGCAGATGGCGTACTCGGCAATACACCGCCTGGATATAACAGCGGCTATGACCCCTCATTAACAGGGTTCAGCACTGCCAGCCGTTTGGTGTGTGCTGGGTCTAACGGCTGTCACGGCAACAGGGATTCCTCAGATGAGTGGGATGCAGTCAGCGGGGGACATCACGGTGATGATTCGATCCTCAAGTACGGTGCCGGTTTTACACTGACCGGGCAGGGGGCCGATGTCCCTACCAGTTACAGGTTCCTATACAAGATAAAGGGTGCGGAGGACAGTGACTGGCAGGATACAGTGACTGCTACGGACCACAACGAGTATCTGGCTGAAACCTATGCCACCAGGGGGACGACGGATTCATGGGCAAATATGAAGGGGACCATCAGTGAGCTCTGCTCTGAATGTCATTCCACGTTTCATCTTGGTGGAACCAGCGGTATCGGCTCAGCTTCACCTTGGCTGAGACACCCTACAGACGTTGTAATCCCGAGTTCAGGAGAATTTGCTTCCATATCAACAACGTATAGTGACCAAACACCTGTTGGAAGGCCTGCGGCATCACTGACAAGCGGGTTGACTGCTGCAATAGGGACTGTTGCTGCCGGGACCGACAGGGTTATCTGTCTCTCCTGTCACAGGGCCCATGGTTCACAATATCCCGATAGCCTGAGATATAGTTATCAAACAACTCTGAGTTCCGGTACAGGTTGTTTGAGGTGTCATACACAGAAAGATCCGTACTAAATAGTTGAAGAGAAGTTTTTTAGGCTAACGGCTGGATTGCAAAAAACATGGG
>BDTQ01000104.1 GCA_002898135.1 bacterium BMS3Bbin07 | reverse complement strand
CACCTGAATCAGAAAAGGCGGCAAGAAGGAGGGCGAGAAAAATGACAGGAATGGTCAGCGTGTCTGTTGTGCTGAGCCTGTAACGAAACAGAAGTATCGTATTCAATACAGCGATTGACCAGCTGAAAAAGAGCAGGGTCTCGAATCGCCCGGCCATGGGGGCATGGCCTGTTTCCATTATTCTCAGAGCCAGGACAATGGTGAGGAAAGCCAGGGCGAGTATCAGTATGTATGTGGATACACGCTGCAATGTACGACGTGATTCGTTTCGAGCGAGAACATGGCTGATGAAGCCTGCGCCATAAAAGGCTATGGACAGCCAGAGAAATATCTCCGTCATTATTTCCACGGCTCCCTGTTCCCAATGGGAGTGACCTGGGGGTAACGGTAAATCTTGTTCTCATAATTCTTTACTATTACCTCTACTTCATTAATTTCTATAACCGTGTCCGAAGGGAGCAGCGAAATCTTTCCACCCCCGCCAGGAAGATCAATAATGAACTTTGGTATAGCAAACCCTGATATATGCCCCTGCAGGCCCCTGAGTATATCCAGACCGCACTCAACGCTTGTCCGCATGTGATCAGTGCCACGTGTCAAATCGGCCTGATACAGATAATACGGCTTTACCCTGATGGCAATGAGTTTTTGCATCAGCTCTTTGATAGTCTCCAGGTCGTCATTAATCCCTTTAAGGAGGACTGTCTGGCTACCCAGTGGAATACCCGCATCGGCGAGCCTGTTGCAGGCGGTCGTCACCTCCCTGGTTATTTCTCGTGGATGAATAAAGTTTATGTTTATATAGAGGGGGTGATATTTTTTAAGCATCCTGCAGAGATTTTTTGTTATACGTTGTGGGAGGGCGCCTGGCATACGGGTCCCGATTCTGATTATCTCGATATGCGGTATATCCCGTACCTTTTCCAGTATCTCTTCAAGTACTTTATCTTTTAGTATTAACGGGTCTCCACCCGAGAGTATTACATCTTTAATCTCTTCATGGTCCCTGATGTAATCAATACCCCTGCGAACCATCTTCCTTGATATGGGTCTCTTTCCTGCAAGTCGCTTCCTTGTGCAGAATCTGCAATAGATTGCACACTGATTTGTAACCATCAATAGCGCCCTGTCTTCATAGCGATGCACAATAGACGGGACAGGGCTATCACCTTCTTCATTGAGGGGGTCATCCACACCTACGTCATCATAAATCTCACGTTCATCAGGTACTACTTGTTTGTATATAGGGTCATCCTTTTTCTGTATGAGCGCCGTAAAGTAGGGATTTATCTTTGCCGGATATTCTGCGACGACTTTATCGGTCTTCCCGTTCTCAAGATCAAATACCGTCGAGATTTGATCGGCCTCTTTAAGGCTCTTTTTTAATATATGTTGCCAGCGTTCCATAGTCCTATACCGTTATTTAACCGTTTAGATTGTTCAGCTGCTTGCAACGACGGTTATTACCGAATCCGTCATTCCGTGTATAAGCTTTTTATCAAGGGGACATACAGTAGCCAGTATGCCCGCCAACTTTACATCTTTTCTATACACAAAATAGTATGGACAGAGACGTACCCGCCCCTTCATTGTTTTTATATCGCCTGTGGACTGGTCTAAATAGTTGACCTCAACATGTCGTCCCTTATGATATTTCTGGAGTATATGCGGAGTTCTATAAAAATCTTCGAGTGTCCTGTCTATGACATCTCCCCATTCTTTTTTTGATACGTCATGTCCGACCACAACACCTCTACTCCCCCACGCCAGCTCTGAAAACCCGGATGGCTTTATAACAAACTCCTTCCTTTCGCTTTGTGTCGCCTGTTTCAGTTCTGCCCAGCAGGCGACAGGTCGTTTGCCGACTTTAAGCCCTGGAATTATCCCGTAAGGAGGTAGCTCCGCCGGATCGAGTATCCATGTAGGGGGTAAAATCTTGTGTAGTACAGAAAATACCTTTTCCCCTAATGTAGTCATCCAGTATTCCCTGAGCATGGGGTGATGAAACAGGGCATACAGCATTTTCTCCTCGAGAAAGGGTTTAAAGGGCGGGGTTATAGACACCCGGTTTTTTTTGGCGCTATACATAATCAGTTCAGCTTTCGGGATATTCATCAGATCGAACAACTCAAAGAATCTATAAAGGACGTCGATCTTGCATCGGTTCTCTCCCGATTTAATGTACAGGCCTTCCTCCGTAAATATAATATCCTCGGGTTTAATAGTTGATACATTTACGCCAACTTCCCGCATGGCCCCTGCCAGCCACTCCATCTCAGACCGGTAATCCCTGGATTCCTCGGAGACCACAATAGCAATGACTGGATCATCTATCCGGGGGGCGGCAGACTTAAGCATATTCAGGAAGCCATCTGCCATTCCCTCTCCCTCACCGACTATCTTATTATCTGTTTCTATAAACAAGGTGGATGAATAGGCACTGTTGAGGCTTCCAGTAATACCCATACCACCCGGGACGGCATCTAATTCTGTCGCAACCATTCCGTCCTTCGTCAGTATAATGTCAGGTCTTATGATACCGGGAAGCAGGTTTTTCATCCTGTTCATACGGGCATATTCTATAAGGGACTGAGGTTTCCCCTGATCCAGATATCCGGCAATCCATTCTGGTTGCTTTCCATGTATGCTTTGATAATAGAGATTGTTTGAGGCGCTATAAAACAGATAAAGACATCTGCCAAGAGACTCGATAAAGGTGAGTTCTTTTTTTTCCATAAAGAAAGGTTCTGGGGATATATTCCAGTTAATGTAGACTCCGTCCTCAATCAACCTGTCCTTAATATATAGGCACTGCTCTTTATATGCTGTGTGTCTGATCATTTTGTTGTTTGGGCGATGGTTGTTATTGGTCATCGAAGAAGACGGTCGTCCGACAGATACCGTCCCTGGGTTCGTGAGCGGAATTTCTCTGATGTATTTCGAGCTGTGATATTCCCGTTTCTGCACTGGCCACCTCTCTCCGATCTAAATTGATTAGTGACATCCTAGAACATGTCTGCTAGACACAGGTCAATCCAGATATTTGGCTTGACATCTTATTGTAAAGCCCCCCTTCACCATTTAACTGCTTCGTCGATAGACCGTGAGCGCCAGTGATTTGGCCAGTGCTTCCGCCTGCTGTTCCATAACATTGCTAATGGCCTGTGTGATAGCATCCCGGGCCAGGGTGAGCAGATGGGGGATGCGTACTGACCGGCTTAACATACGAGTTTCCCTGGCATAGAGCATGAGTATGTCCTGTAGCAGGTCCCGGAACTGCGACTCGCTATAAAGCTCATTCACTGCTGCGCGAAATGAACTGACGTTTTGCCATTGGGTAAGGATGCGGTAACTTGTTTGCAGCAGTAGTTCAATACGCTGCTGCCGATAGCGTTCAATGTCCTGATACTGGATCTGGATATCGATAGGAAACACGGATGCTTTGCGCAAAAAGGTTTGATCGATTTTCCGTGCTTCCTGCAACAGGGCAGCCACATGGGCAGGGCCAGGTTTTATTCCGGATTGAAGCACTGTGGCTGCCCGGGTGATGACCATCCGGTCTTTCTCCACTTCCTTGCCGACATTAATGTCCAGAAAAGACTGAAAGGCAGGCAATGCCAATCTGAACAGGGTGTAAGCTTTAAGGCCTTCCACAGTGCGCTGACTGAAGTCCTCCATCATAACGCGGTTCATGGCACAAAGTACGTTGACTCTGTTCACGGTTCCGCCAGGTGATTAGGTATCGAGAGACTTCATCGCCGTGTGATAGCCTATCATGCCGCCTAACAGGGACTGGCTTGAAACCTCCTCAAATCCCACATCACGAAGTAAGTCTGAGAACTCATCAGCAGAATAAAACATGCGCAGGGCATTGATGAAATATTGCTTGCAGCCACGGGTCATGGTGGAGCTTCGAAATAGCAGGGCGGTAAAGTTCAGACAAAAACGCAGGTAGGAATAATAGCTCAACTCCACGAATTTGTTGGCCGGGCGCAGCATATCGCAGTGATAGAAGCGCCCACCCGGTTTCAGCACCCGCCTGATTTCAAGGCAGACATCTATGATGCGTAAATGTCGCGAGGCATACTGCAGGGTGAC
>BDTQ01000103.1 GCA_002898135.1 bacterium BMS3Bbin07 | reverse complement strand
TGCACATGCAGATCAAAAAAGAGAGAATGCCTGCATAACATGTCACGAAACCCTTGGTGAAGAACTTGCAAAGCCTGTTTCAGACTGGAAAGGTTCAATTCATCAGCAGAATGCAATTACGTGTGATTATTGTCACGGCGGAAATGCAGACATCAAGATCAGGGATATAAAGAAACTCTCTAAAAAACAATTTACAAACATGAAGGCCCTCGCAATGTCAAAATCCAACGGATTCATAGGGGTACCTGTCGGGAAGGCCATGTTTGATACCTGCAGTCAGTGTCACAGTGAATCTGTTGACAGATATGCAAACAGTATCATGGGGAAGGCATATCTTGACAATAAAGGTGGACCTTCATGTGTCACCTGCCATGATGCCCATCATAATTCCATGCCCGAGGTTCCAAAGGTATGTGAGAGTTGTCATAAGGACACGTCCGGGTTTGACCAGATAGATCCAATGAATGTAAATATAACGACCATTAATACACTTTCAAGGATACGGATAAAGATAGCCGGGCAAAAGGCAAGGGGAAACAAACCGCCGCTAATGCCCGAATTCCCGGAAGAACTCGATGCCTTCCAGATAGGATTTGTTGCATTTGGTGCTGTTATTATTCTATTCATTATTGGTTATATTACCTATATGTTACTGGAAAAGAGGAGGTAAGATGGGCTTTAAGGTTATACATGAAAAGAGACCATCATATTCAGGGGGTGCCATGGCGGCAATTATACTCCTTTCCATTATACTGATTGGCATAGCCATTGTATTCGCATATCTCTTGATATCAGGCAAGGGTAATGATTACATAACAGGCACACTGATATCTCTTGAATTCCTGATTGCAGGCATTGAGGTCGTTATATTCTCAAGATACTTTATCCCGTTCAGAGAGGTATCCGAGGACCGTGAGGAGGAACTGTTATGGTAGATAGACCCTCCGGCGATAAAGGAGACAAAACAGGTATAACACGGAGAAAATTCACTCTCGGTTTAATTATTGCGTCTATTGCCGCTGCATTAGGTTCCCTCCTGTCTCTCCTTAAAATTCTGGCACCGGAAGAGAAAGGCGGCGGTTATGTATCGACCATTAAACCGGGGGACAGGTTTGTCTATGCAAAAGGAACTAATACCGGGGCTTATATAAAGGTTTCATCACTGAATGTTGGCGATGCCGTGCTTGCTTATCCGGAAGGTAAAACTTCAAATCCCGCAAATATTGTACAGCTGATTAAGCTGGATGAAAGTGTATATAAACCACCTACCCACATTAACCTTACGGATCAGGGCCTTATCGCTTACAGCGCAATATGCACGCACCTTGGATGCACTGTTTCCTGGGTCGAAAAACAAAAATTGCCCGACACCTCATACACTGAATGTTTCTGTCATAACAGCATATTCGACCCCACGAGAGGTGCAAAGGTCCTGGGTGGTCCGGCACCAATTCCTCTCGCCCAGATCGGGGTAAAGGTAAAAGACGATGGAACACTTGTCTTTACAAGCGATTTTACAGGGCCTATAGGTCCACAAGTATGAAGAGGCGGGGGTTAAAATGATCTTCAAATGGCTTGACGAGAGACTGGAGCTCGCAAAATTCAGGGATAAATTTCTGAGCAAGACATTTCCGACACATCCCACGTTCCTGCTCGGTGAGATAGCGCTGTTTTCCTTTATCATACTTATCATCACCGGAATATTTCTCGGATTTCTTTACGAACCTTCAACTAAAATGGTTCCCCTGTTCGGTGCAATGGTTCCGTCAGCCTATGCGAGTGTGGTAAGGATAGACCTGCTTCCCATGGGCATGATCATAAGACGCATACACCACTGGTCAGCCATGATTATGATAGCCGCCATTCTTGTCCATCTGATGAGGGTTTATTTTACTGCATCATACAAAAAACCGAGGGAGATTAACTGGCTTGTCGGACTGAGTCTGTGGGGTATTGCCATGGGTGCGGCTTTTACAGGGTACCTGCTGCCTTACAGTAATTTCTCGGTAACGGCTACATCCATAGCCTATTATATGGCAAAGTCCGTACCATGGATAGGTGACTGGATTTCAAGGCTGTTGTTTGCAGGCGATTTCCCTTCAAGTGGTACTGTCCCCCGTTTCTTCTTCATGCATGTTATGTTGATTCCGATAACCCTTATAGGCCTTATCGGCCTGCATATGTTGATACTGGTAAAACAGAAACACACGGAACCACTCTCAAATAAAAACAGAAAGGAGGCTGAGGGCGGCAAGCGGCTTATCGGTATCCCCATCTGGCCGGAGCAGGCGGTCATCAGTCTATCGTTCTTCTTCTTTCTATTGTTTACAGTTGTTCTGATCGCCACATATATCCCTCTGAATCCAATAGAAACCTATGGTCCGCCTTCACCGGGTACACCCGTTATGCGGCCTGACTGGTACTTTCTGATTGTATACGGTTTTTTGAAGTTAATCCCGGGGGACATGTCGTTTTCTGTTCTGGGAGGCAAGATCACACCTGAAACCATCGGTGGGGTTATCTTTCCCACATTTACTTTTATTGTTTTTGCATTGATACCGTTTCTTGACAGGGGTAAGGAACCTCAAAATTATATTGAAAATCCGCTTCACCGGCCTTTTATGACTTCATTCGGAATCGGAGGCGGAATTTTCCTCTGTATGCTTGTAGTTGCAGGTTATATAGACGTACTTCATATTACACCGGAAACAATGATACTCTATACAATCCTTTCGAGTTTGGCGGCATGGGGCATCTCCTACACGCTGCTGCGCCTCTACAACAGGAAGAGAATGGGAGGGAATAATGTCGGATAAATATATTACAGGTTTACTCATCATATTAAGTGCTATATTCATACTGTCAGCGCCCGGCCTTGCAGATGAAGGCAAAAAGATAGAAAATGTATGTGTTAACTGCCATTCAAAGCTTCCTGGCAGCAGTTTTGTCGGTATTAAATCACATGACTGGAAGGGCTCGATACATCAGAAACACGGTGTAACCTGTGATAAATGCCATGGCGGCAATCCTGCTGCCACAGACAAAAACGAGGCGCACAAAGGGGTTTTGAGTTCAAGCAATCCACAAAGCAGGGTTTACTATAAAAATATTCCGTCTACCTGCGGGACTTGTCACGGCGCCGAGTTTTATAAATTCACCCAGAGTTACCATTTCAAAAAACTTGAAGCAACCGGCAAGGGGCCTAACTGTGTAACATGTCATGGCTCGATGGTCACATCTGTTTTAAATCCCGATGACATAGCAAATGTGTGTGTGAGGTGTCACAACGAAAGGATAGGGGTGTTTCCATACATTCCGCAAAAAGCAAAAGCAGTGCTACTTCTACTCAGGGAAAGCAAGGCACTGCTTGCTGCGGATAAAGAGCTTTATAAACCGGCAAAGGGTTCTGCAGAAGCTTCTTATTTACAGGAGGCACAATCATCACTGTACTCGGCCAGACTGGAATGGCACAAATTCGACCTCGACGCTATTGTAAGAGACCTGCAGGAGATGAACAAATCCCTGGAAAAGATGTCCCGTAACAACTCCCGTCCATAAGTTATCAGATTATAAGGGAACTTATAGTCATGGGATTACATCAATTCAGATTCAGCACCTATGGTGGTGTACTTTATCACGTCCACATCCGACAGAACGACTATCCCCTCCTGCACCATATCATCCAGGACGGGTAAAATCTCCTTTATCTTCTCTTCCGTATCAATTACTGTAATAAGCACAGGCAACTCACCGCCACGGGAGAGAAACTTCATCTTTCTGAACCGCCTGCGGGGACCATACCCGGCCACAGCCTTGTAAACAGTGGCACCGGCAATATCCATCATGATAAACCTCTTCACAATTGCCTCATACAGTGTTTCACCTTCCCATTTGTGGTCCTCCCTGACAATAACCCTGAGCATCTTTGCCTTTCCCTGCAGTTTCATCCTCTCACCCTCCTCCTTTTTCTCCTCTTCAACACCGCACTTTATCACGTTCGTGTCACTCACCTCTATAAGGCCCTTCTCCACCACCTGATACACATCCGGAAGCACCCGGTCGATCATCTCTTCAGAGTCAACAACCTCTA
>BDTQ01000102.1 GCA_002898135.1 bacterium BMS3Bbin07 | reverse complement strand
ATGCGGGAATATTCCTCATCCAGCTTTACATCAACTTCAGACCCTCGAGAAAGGCGTAGTTTCTCAAGAAGTTCATTAGGGATTGAGACCCCCTGGCTGTTCCCTATTTTGCATATCTTTCTGTACATAACTACCTCCGGCATCTGTTATAACCTTATTATAACACAGAAGCGGGGGAAGCAAGGAGGATAGGAAAACCTCGGACATTGCCTGATTTAAAGAAACTTTCAAAATGGAACAGTGCCTGAGCCTGAAGGTGTGTTTCTGATAAGTCAACGTAGTCAATAATGTTCCCCACAGCCTAATAATAGGATACACGGATAAATAAAAAATCAGATTTTGGGCAAATCATTTTGCTACCCTGTTCTCAAACACTGCTGAATGTACTTTGCTGATATGGCATAATCGAGTATTTATGATATCTCAGGTTTTCACCGGAGCCCCTTCCGTAGTAATGCCATTTAGGAAAGTTAAAGTCTGACGTGATGGATTCAGGTTGCAGCAGGACTACCTTCAGGAATGCCTCCAGGTCAGGCACATTATATACATTAACCCTGAATCCCCACTCGTCCATTTGTTCCAGCAGTTGCTGCAGATGCGGGGTCTTCCAACTGAGTGAAAAACGGTTTATGCCCCAACTACTGAAGGTATTGAGCAGGTCCCTGGCCTTGTCCGGAAGACTCAGGATAAGGGGTTGCATGAAATCAACGGGACACTGGATTATGGAGCCTGGAAATACCGCGGAAAGTCTGCGGAACCCGCTCTCCCTGTGCACTTCCACATTCCCGTTAAACCAAAGCCGTGAGTCATCAAGCCTGTATTTCTCCAGTACTACTATAACTTTTTCAATCAGGATGCCGTTTTCCTTAAGGTCAAGCTTCATGGATTTCCCGTCTGCCTTTTTTATATGCTCAAGAACCTCTTCAACAAAAAGGTAGTTCTCATTCTCGCCTGAGGGGTGTGTTTCCATTGAATCATGCCGCAGTATTATACTGTCTCTGCGTGCATCGAGCCTCAGGTCACACTCACACCATTGAATGTTTGATGCAATGAACTGGCGCAGGTTTGCCCTGTCGTTTACACCGTGCCATACAAACTGAACATGACGGGGAAGCAGATGTTCATCAATTAATTCTGTAATGTCATATGCCCTGCCGCTGACTGTGACAGCCGGTAACTGTACGCGTTTTGACTCAAAAATCGTATCAGCATGAAGGAGGAGTATCTCCCTGTTTGTATCAACTTCGGAAACCGCCCTTAAGTTAAGGGGCTCATTATCAACAAATGCAAATATGCGGTATCCCGCCTCCTGTAAGTGGATTACCCCTGCTGCCTTTGAATCTTTAATGTTCGTCTCCCAGTCGAGAGGGTTCATATAAAGCAGTTCATTGGTAAAGACGGCCTTATACTCCCTGCCCAGCTCATTAAGAGTGGTGAGGGTTTCGCTCCTTATGGATTCCGGCCTTCCGGTATTAAGGCCGACATATGTGTTGGGCTGTATCTGGAACCACCGTATTACCTCCATGACGCCACGGAATGGACGGTGCGATTCTATCATGGCTGCCCTGCTCCAGCGTTCTCTGAGGTACCAGTTATGGATCTGCTCTATTTGAGAATCGGCTATCTCTAATTGGGTCAGCAGGGTTTTGACCTGGTTTTCGTGAACCGTGATATCAGAAATATTCAGTCTTTCAAAATAAGAGGTATTGTTCTTCCTGTCGAAAAGCCTCAGGACGTAGAGGATCATGTACCTCATGTCAAGGATCGTTCCGTCAATATCAAAGAGAATTATCAGCTTGTCGTCCGGGTACAAATTCCTCATTTTCTCGTAATGAGAGGCGAGTTTCTTCATCCAGCTCGCCGTCTCTCTTTTCATGAATGCAGCCCCGGAGGTGAGAGTCAGGATTGCCCGGGTAGAGTTATTTTTTGTGGCTGGTGTTATCATGCCTTTATTATAAGAGATGCCTGTTACACGTTTATTACGTTTTCGTTAAGTTTTATTAAACCGGCAAATAAAAGCAGGGATTTTAAAAGGAACACACCCCTTAATCCCCTCTTGATAGAGGGGAAAACAGGAAGCATGAACTCTCCCCTCTAAAAAGAGGGGGCAGGGGGTGTGTAAAGAGCGGGTTTTCATCTGGTTAGCTGTTTGATATTGCTGATGAACATGTCTCTCTGAATAATTGCCGGGTTAATAAATGGCTGTATTTGTGCTGATGAAAAATCTTGGAATTAACCTCGCCTTAATATCTCTGTAACATTATGCTGTTATGATATTTTCCATCAACAAGAATCCCGGCAAAAAAATCCCGTGTTATGAAAAAAAGGAGGAGGGTATGTGTCAACACATGGAAATGAAGGACAGGACGTGCAGGGTTGCAGGTATAGAGGTGGATTTGATTGATTGCGCTGACATAAAGGTATGTACAGGCAGAAGTTATGAGGTCTGCCCGGTTTACTTTGTGAGTTTCTTTATCCAGAACCGTTTGACCCTCCGGACATAGCAGTGTTTTTTTACAATAACAGGAAGAAGCTGATCCGGGACCTTTATAAGTGACCCGGGGGAAGAGGGCCAAGGGCTTTCCGTCTGATTTCCTCTGGGGTATCGCAACATCAGCCTTTCAGCTTGAGGGTTCCATCAACGCTGACTGGGCCTCATGGGATAAGACCTTGAATGAAAAGCCTGATGTAACAAATCACTACGACCTTTATAAGGAAGACCTGCGGTTGCTTAAGGATCTGGGTGTGAATTCGTACCGTTTCTCTCTGGAATGGAGCAGGATACAGCCTGAAGAAGATGAATGGGACTATGATGCTATAGCTCATTATCAGGAGATAATCGATATTCTGCTTAAAAATAATATCGAGCCAATGGTTACAATCCATCACTTTACTCACCCCCTCTGGTTTATCAAAAAGGCATGGCATGACGATGCATCCATTGAAAAATTCCTGATCTATACAAAAAAGATGGTTTCAATACTGAAGGGCGTAAGATACTGGATAACCTTTAATGAACCGTATGTGCTCATCCTTGGCGGGTATCTTGAGGGATGTATGCCTCCGGGTATCAAGGATGTTCATTTGGCAGTGAAGGCCCTGGAGAATATCCTTGTATGCCATGGAAAGGCTTACGACATTATCCATTCGCATATCCCTGATGCAATGGTAAGCGTTGCCCACAACATGGCGGCCTTTGCCCCGTGGCACAGGTGGAACCCGGCGGACAGGATCATTTCAAGGATAGCCAGGCACTTTTATAATAATTCCCTGCTGGATGCCTTCAGCACCGGTACATTGAGGCTGCAGTTTCCGTTTAAAAAGGCGATGGAGATACCTGTGCCGATAAAGAATACGATCGATTTTTTTGGCGTGAATTATTATACGCGGATGCATCTCAGGTTTAACCCGTTTAAAAAGATGGGGATTGAGCTGAGGCACAGGGATATTGAGGGCTACGGGCTTACGGATATGGGCTGGGAAATACATCCGCAGGGTCTTGAAAGGGTACTGAAACGTGCGTCAGGACTCAACGTTCCCCTGATAATAACAGAGAACGGTATTGCAACCCGTGACGACCAGAAGAAGATAAGGTTTATGAAAAAACATATAGATGTCCTTGAAAAATGTCTGAAACAGGGCATTGACATAAGGGGTTATTTTTACTGGTCCCTGATCGACAACTACGAATGGCTCCAGGGACTTGATGCGTGTTTTGGCCTTTACAGTGTCAACTTTGATACCCTTGAGCGCAAGTCTACCAATGCAGCAGCATACTATTCCTACCTGATTAAAAGCAGGTCCTCCTTTTAACTTAAAGTTAACCTCTGCTTAATGCCCCTGTAATGACAGAGGCGTATAATTTAATTACGATGTTGTTGTGTGATTTCCATATTCACACAAAGTTCTCCGACGGTTCAGTGGGTCTCAGAAGGACTGTTGACCTTTTCGGACAGGCGGGCTTTGATGTAATTGCCATAACAGACCATGTGGTCAATGGAGATAACACCATGGGAAGACTCGCTCACAAATTCAAGTTC
>BDTQ01000101.1 GCA_002898135.1 bacterium BMS3Bbin07 | reverse complement strand
TGTCGGATATAGATGAGGTCATAATGGAGAAGTATCTGAATGGAGAAGATGTAAGCGAGGAAGAGATAAGGAGGGCCTTAAGAAAAGGGACCCTTGAGCTGAAGATTACCCCCGTAATTTGTGGTTCAAGTTTTAAGAACAAAGGGGTGCAGCATCTTATCGATTGCATAATTGACTACCTTCCGTCTCCTGTCGATGTTCCGCCGGTTAAGGGTGTGACATCTGATGGCAAAGAGGTGGAGCGCAAGGCCTCTGATGATGAGCCCTTTGCAGCGCTTGCCTTTAAGGTAATGACCGACCCCTTTGTCGGGCAGTTGACCTATCTGAGGGTCTATTCAGGAGTGCTTGCAGCAGGCTCATATATCTATAACTCTACGAAGGACAAGAAGGAGCGCATCGGCAGGTTGCTGAAGATGCATGCCAATAAGAGGGAAGAGATCAAGGATGTCAGGGCAGGGGATATTGCAGCAGCAGTGGGGCTTAAATATACCCTGACAGGAGATACCCTGTGTGATGAGGATGGTCCGGTTATACTTGAGGCAATAGAGTTTCCGGAACCGGTTATATCTATTGCAATAGAACCAAAGACAAAGCAAGACCAGGAGAGACTTTCCGCCGCCCTGATGAAGCTTTCACAGGAAGACCCCTCTTTCAGGGTTTCATATAATGAGGAGACCGGGCAGACGCTGATCTCCGGTATGGGGGAGCTTCATCTGGAGATTATTGTTGACAGGCTGCTGAGGGAATTTAAGGTGGGTGCCAATGTGGGTAAACCCCAGGTTGCCTATCGTGAGACCATCAAGGTTCCAGCAAAGGCTGAAGGCAAGTTTGTGAGGCAGTCCGGGGGCAGGGGGCAGTATGGTCACGTGCTGATCGAAATTGAACCCCTTGGAAAAGGGAGCGGGTTTGAGTTTGTAAGGAAGATCGTTGGTGGTTCAATACCGAAGGAGTTTATCCCTGCTGTTGAGAAGGGCGTGAAAGAGGCCCTTGCAACAGGTGTGCTGGCAGGATATCCTATAGTTGATGTGAGAGTTACTCTCTATGATGGTTCTTATCATGAGGTCGATTCGTCCGAGATGGCGTTTAAGATAGCCGGTTCCATGGCCTTTAAGGATGGTGTCAAGAAGGCCAACCCTGTGCTACTTGAACCGGTAATGGCTGTAGAGGTTATAACACCGGAAGAATACATGGGTGATGTTATAGGCGACCTGAACTCAAGAAGAGGGAAGATGCAGAGTATGGAGAAGCGGGGCAACGCCCAGGTTATCAAGGCACACGTGCCCCTTTCCGAGATGTTCGGTTACGCCACTGACCTCAGAAGCAAGACGCAGGGAAGGGCTACCTATACAATGCAGTTTTCCCATTATGAAGAGGTTCCGAAGAGTATAGCTGAGACAATCGTCTCCCGTGTAAGGGGAGAATAAAAAAAATGAGATTTTTTTTTACGGTTTCTGGTATATTATAAAGCTTCCGGGTGATGAGTTCACTCCGGGATCTGTGGTTTTTGGATAAATGTTTCGTATTTACAAGAGGTTATGTGCCTCCATGAAGGACATGGTTCCTTCAGACTTTAAATATTAATGTTGAGTTGTCAGGTTTTAAGAGCTTAGTTTTTTAAGGAGGAAAAATGGCGAAGGCAAAATTTGAAAGGACGAAGCCGCATGTAAACGTAGGGACGATAGGGCATGTGGATCACGGAAAGACGACATTGACGGCAGCGATAACGAAGGTACTGTCAATGAAGCAGATGGCAACGTATACGAGCTACGATGAAATAGACAAGGCGCCGGAAGAGAAGGCGAGGGGAATAACGATACAGACGGCGCACGTGGAGTATGAGACGGACAAGCGTCACTATGCGCATGTGGACTGTCCCGGGCACGCGGACTATGTAAAGAACATGATAACGGGAGCAGCGCAGATGGATGGTGCGATCCTTGTGGTATCGGCAGCAGACGGGCCAATGCCGCAGACGAGGGAGCATATACTTCTGGCGAGGCAGGTAGGGGTGCCGTACATAGTGGTCTTTATGAACAAGACGGATCAGGTGGACGACCCTGAGCTTTTGGATCTGGTGGATCTGGAGATAAGGGAGTTGCTGAGCAAGTATGATTTTCCCGGGGATGAGATACCGATAATAAGGGGAAGTGCGCTGAAGGCACTGGAGAGTGATAGCACGGATTCCGGGGCAGAGGAGTACAAGTGCATATATGAGTTGATGGATGCGGTGGATGAATACATAAAGACGCCGGAGAGGCCGATAGACAAGCCGTTTCTGATGCCGATAGAGGATGTATTCAGTATAAGCGGAAGAGGGACGGTGGTAACGGGCAGGATAGAGCGAGGAGTGGTAAAGGTAGGAGAGGAAGTAGAGATAGTGGGATTTGGAGAGACGCGCAAGACGGTTGCAACCGGGATAGAGATGTTCAGGAAGATACTGGATGAGGGAAGAGCCGGAGACAACGTAGGGGTGTTGCTGAGGGGAATAGGGAAGGAAGAGGTAGAGAGGGGCCAGGTGCTGGCAAAGCCGGGGAGCATAACACCGCACAGGAAGTTCAATGCAGAGGTGTATGTGTTGACGAAGGAGGAAGGCGGCAGGCATACGCCGTTCTTTAACGGATACAGGCCTCAGTTTTATTTCAGGACAACGGATGTAACGGGAATAGTGACACTGCCTGAGGGAGTGGAGATGGTGATGCCCGGAGATAACGTGAATGTAGAGGTGGAGTTGATAACGACTGTGGCAATGGAAGAGGGAGTAAGGTTTGCGATAAGGGAAGGTGGCCGTACTGTAGGCGCTGGTGTTGTTACCAAGATAATTGAGTAATCTTTATGAAAATATCAGTCACTAAAAGAAAAGGATAAAATGAGATGAGGGATATTATACTTTTACAATGTGCAGAGTGCAGAAACAGGAATTACTCAACCATGAAGAACAAGAAGAATACAACGGAAAAACTTCAGCTGAAGAAGTATTGCCGCCACTGCAGAAAGCATACTTCTCACAAGGAGACAAAGGCGTAGCTATTGACTATTGACTATTGACTATTGACTATTGAAACCGATAATTAGCAATTGTCAATCGAAAATCGACAATATTATTGATGGGCCAGTAGCTCTAACTGGTAGAGCGTCGGACTCCAAATCCGAGGGTTGCGGGTTCGAATCCTGCCTGGCCTGCCATATTTTTGTGTTATGAAAGGGCATGATGTCAGAACTTTTATTTAATAAATATATTTCAGGAACAGGAATCGGATAATGTTAAAAGGAATAAAGAATTTTCTGAGAGAAGTAAAGCTGGAGACAAAAAAGGTACTGTTTCCAACTAAGGATGAATTAATAGGTTCAACGTGGGTGGTTATAATATCCACCCTTATTGTTGCGGTATTTCTTGGGACGGTTGATTTTGTCTTGTCAAAGTTTGTGAAATTTATTTTGAGTTAAGGTAGGGGCAATGGAGAAAAACTGGTACGTTGTACATACATATTCCGGATTTGAGGATAAGGTCAGGGATGCCATAGAGGATAAGGTAAAGAGAAAAGGGTTGGAGGATAAAATATCCCGTGTGCTTATTCCGACTGAGCGTGTTGTTGAGCTTAAAAGCGGAAAAAAGAAAGAGACGGACAAGAAGTTTTATCCCGGATACATCCTGGTGGAGATGGTGCTTGATGATGAGACCTGGCATCTGATAAGGAGTATTCCCCGTGTGACGGGATTCGTTGGCGGAACCAAGCCTTTGGCCTTGCCTGCAGAGGAGGTTGAGATTGTCCTGCAGCAGTTGGAAAGAGCTCCCCAGCAGCCCCCGAAAACACAGTATCAGCGGGGAGAGAATGTGCGTATAACCGACGGTCCGTTCGCTAACTTTATAGGCGTCGTTGATGAAATAGATATTGACCATGGAAGATTGAAGGTGATGGTGAGTATCTTCGGAAGGCAGACACCCGTGGAACTCAGTTTCTATCAGGTGGAGAAGACATAGAATCACTAAATTAAGTTCTATAGAGACAAAACACGTTAATACGGGCATTACTA
>BDTQ01000100.1 GCA_002898135.1 bacterium BMS3Bbin07 | reverse complement strand
CCGAACTTGATTCGGGATTCAGCATGACATGTTACATTGTTTGTACTTACAACAAGACTCACCTTATAACGTCAAAACTCGTCGTGTCCATCGTATTCCTGTCCATTTCATCAAGAACTGTGTTGACAATCCAGTTCACGAGGTTTAGCACTCCCTGATAGCCGATAACCGGATACCTGTGGAGGTGGTGCCTGTCAAACAGGGGGAACCCAATTCTTACAAGGGGTGTTCCGGTGTCCCTCCATAGGAATTTTGCATAGGAATTCCCTATGAGCAGATCAACGGGGTCGGTAAACATCAGGGACCTCAGGTGCCACATATCCTTACCCGCGTAAACCGTTGCCTCCTGACCAAAGGGACTTTCGCTCAGAAGCGCATTTGCTTCCGTAGCAAACCTCTTGTCTCCGTTGGTGCAGATAATATGCACGGGAATCCCTCCCATCTCCAAGAGGAAGCTTATCAACCCCAACAGGATGTCCGGGTCTCCGACCAGGGCAAACCTCTTTCCGTGAACATAGGGATGGGAGTCTATCATTGCATCCACTGCTCTTCCCCTTTCATCCTCGATCTCCCGGGGAACGGGCTTGCCGGTAATTCTGCTTATCTCATCGAAAAAATGATCCGTATTTTTCACACCCATGGGCGGAAGCACCAGGGCCTGCTGGTTCCACTCCGTCTCGATGTATTTCATCGTCTTTAGCGTAGAATACCTCTGGAGCGCAACTGTAGCTGTCGCGTTTATTGAATCCATGGCATCCGCAAGGGGCGTGCCGCCCGGATACATCTTATACTCTCCGGTATTAGGAGAATCAAAGACATCGCTCACATCCGACAGCAAAGTAAAATCAACGCCCATCACCGCAAGAAGCCTTTTCAACTCCCTGTAATTCCCGGTATAGGTGTCAAAGCCGGGGATGATATTGATTCTGCCGTTTGGCTCACCCCTTTTGCCTGCCGTAATGGAGGAGAGTATTCCCTTCATCATATTGTCATAACCGGTAGTGTACGAGCCCACAAAACTCGGTGTATGGGCAAAAGGCACCGGCAGGTCTTTTGGGATAATCTCCTTGTCCTTTGCCTGTCTTATATAGGCATTCAGGTCGTCCCCGATGACCTCCGCCATGCAGGTAGTGGAGACGGCAATCATTTTCGGATTATACAGGGTATAGGAATTACGCAACCCCTCGAGCATATTATTCAACCCGCCAAAGACCGCTGCATCCTCTGTCATAGACGTGGAGACCGCAGCCATCGGCTCCTTGAAGTGCCTGTTCAGGTGGCTCCTGAAGTAGGCCACACAGCCCTGGGCGCCATGGACAAAGGGCATGGTTCCCTCAAATCCTGATGCACAGAACACCGCACCGAGGGGCTGACATGCCTTTGCAGGATTGATCTTTAAATACTTCCGCGCAAAGTTCTTCTCCCTGTACTCCTCGGTCTTTGTCCACTCTGCTGTCTCCTTGACCTTTTCCGCCGGCCAGGGATTTTCAAACTCCTTCTTCTTCTCAAACTGCTCCTGGTAATCCTGCTCTCGAAAGAGTTCATTATGGTCTTTTATCTTTATATTCTTCATCTCTTCCTCCGTATCAAATCCCATGTCGGACTATTCACCGTCATATCCATATCCCTGGCAAATACAGGGAAGCCGTCAAAGCCGTGGTAAGGACCGCTGTAGTCCCAGGAATGCATCTGCCTGAAGGGCACGCCCATCTTGTGATAAGAGTACTTTTCCTTTATACCGGAGCCGACCATGTCCGGCTTGAGCCTTCGTGCAAACTCCTCCATCTCGTATAGTGTGGCATCATCCATAACCACCGCACCCTCCTTCAGCTCAGGGTATGTCCTCTTGTAATCATCGTCATGCCCGAACTCATACCCTGCGGCCACAACCTCCATGCCGAGATCCTCATAAGCGCCGATGGTATGCCTTGGCCTCAGGCCTCCCACATAAAGCATCACCTTCTTGCCATCGAGCCTCGGCCTGTACTGCTCGATCACCGTATCCATGACCTTCTTGTATTTCTCTATCATCCTCTCCGCATTCTCCTTGATGGTGTCATCGAAGAAGGATGCGATCTTTCTCAGGCTCTGGTATATCTTTGTGGGGCCGAAGAAATTAAACTCAACCCAGGGGATACCGTATTGCTCCTCCATGTGCCTGCATATATAGTTCATGGAACGGTAACAGTGGATGAGGTTCAGCTTTGACTTCTGTGCAATACCGAGTTCGTTTAGCGATGCATCTCCTGTCCACTGGGCAATAACTCTCAGACCCATCTCTTCCAGCATCTTCCTTGAGGCCCATGCGTCTCCGCCTATATTGTAATCTCCGATCAGTGACACATCATAGGGTGTTGACTCTTTCAACTCACCTTTGCCGAGCACAAAGTCCCTTATGGTATCATTTGCAATATGGTGACCGAGGGACTGGCTCACACCCCTGAACCCCTCGCATCTCACAGGCACTATGGGGTAACCGAATTCCTTTGATATCTTTTTTGCCACAGCCTCGATATCGTCACCTATGAGACCGACGGGGCACTCCGAGAGTATCCCGATTCCGCGTGCCAGAGGGAAGAGTTCTTTCAACTCATACAGAGCAGCCTCTAAATCCCTGTCACCCCCGTAGACGATGTCCTTTTCCTGGAAGTCTGTTGTGATGTGCATAGTACCGAAGGTATCAATGCCTGTCTGGCCGTTGTAATAATTCCTCCTTGCCCACCAACTGTACTGGCCGCAGCCGATGGGGCCGTGGCTTAGCGTAACCTGATCCTTCACCGGACCCCAGACAACACCCTTTGCGCCGGCGTATGCACATCCCCTGACCGTCATGACGCCGGGCCTTGACTTTACATTGGACTTGACCTTGCATGTGCTGCATTCACCGGTAGGATCATTGGGGGCCAGGTGCTTGGCCCTGTCCTTCCGTGTCTTCTCCGGATATGCCTCCAGGACCTCATCAATGATCTTCTGAGTCTCTTTAATGGCTGTGCTCATCGCTCCTCCTTGTTATATTTATGAAAGTCGGATTTCTTTAATCTTCCGGCTCAGCTTCAAGTATTCCGAACTCCATAAGCAACTCTTCGAGTTCATCCATCGACATCGGGGTCGGGATGACGAAGTTTTTATTCTCGGCGATCTTTTTTGCCAGCGTCCTGTACTCATCCGCCTGAGGATGTTCAGGAGAGTACTCGACCACCGTCTTCCTTCTCAACTCAGCCCGCTGGACCTCGTTGTCTCTCGGTATGAAATGGATCATATGGGTGTTAAGCCTCTTTGCAAGCTCCGAGATCAATTCATATTCCTTGTCCGTCTTTCTGCTGTTACAGATAAGGCCTCCGAGTCTCACTCCACCGCTCTGGGCATATTTAAGGATACCCCTTGAGATGTTGTTTGCAGCATACATTGCCATCATCTCTCCTGAGGTGACTATATAGATCTCCTTTGCCTTTCCTTCCCTTATCGGCATTGCAAAACCACCGCAGACAACGTCACCAAGGACATCGTAGAAGACGAAGTCGGTATCTGCTTCATAGGCGCCGTTCTCCTCAAGGAAGTTTATGGCGGTAATAACTCCACGGCCTGCGCATCCCACTCCAGGCTCCGGGCCGCCTGACTCAGCACATCTGATACCCCTGTAACCGGTAAGCAGCACTTCTTCAATCTCGAGGTCCTCTACCGAACCCCTTTCCCTTGCCAGATCCATAACCGTTACCTGAGCCTTTTTATGGAGTATCAATCTCGTTGCATCCGCCTTCGGGTCACAACCAACTATCATACACTTGTAACCTGCCTCCGAAAGGCAGGCAACTACATTCTGTGAAGTTGTTGACTTTCCGATTCCACCCTTACCATAAACAGCTATCTGTCTCATAGTTGCTCCTCCTTATGACTTTTGAGATTTTCAATCCGAGATTATACATCAAGAGTCGTGCCAGTTTTGTAACCCTTGAAAAATAAAGCAAATTCGGGAGGTGGTGAGGTCCGGGTCTACATTATTG
>BDTQ01000099.1 GCA_002898135.1 bacterium BMS3Bbin07 | reverse complement strand
TCAACTAATCTCTCCCCTGTTCCTGCCTCAAGGGCCTTCAGGGCACCCTCTCCAAACTCATATTTCTTACCATTTATTCTGAACGCCTTTATGTTGAGCCCGGCTGTCCGGAGGTATGCCCTTGTGCCTTCCGGCAAGGTAATCCTCGCCCTCCCCTCAACAGAGTTACTCTCCGGCAAAACCCTGACCTTAAGCTCATACAGGGGAAGCCCGGAGGCAGAAAGGTTATTGCAGGACATAATCACGGCAATAAAGAATAATGTTGAAATAAACCGCGTATATAATTGCATGGTAAATCTCCCTTATAATGTTAAATAACCTGCCACAGAGTTCACAGAGAAAAAAACAAAAAAGAAAACTATAAAGATTATTTAGCCGCAGATTTTCGCAGATAAACGCAGATTATAAGAACTCCGGGAAGATCATGACTTTATATCTGCGTGAATCTGCGAAAATCTGCGGCCGAAGTATTAATCTTTTTTTTATCCTGTTAATCCTGTCCAATATTCTCTATGCTTGTCTGTTTATTCTTAATAGCAAGAAGTGTTCGAATGATGATCAGAACAGCCGGTTGGGAACATTTATTTTCAGGTGTTCGTAGGCGCCGCGGGTGGCAAGCCTGCCCCTTGGTGTCCGTTCTATAAACCCCTCCTGAAGGAGAAAGGGTTCATAAACATCCTCGATCGTCTCCTTGTCCTCCCTCACAGAGGCTGCAAGGGTGTCCACTCCTACGGGGCCGCCGGCATATTTTTCGATAATTGTAAGCAGGAGTTTTCTGTCCATATCATCAAGCCCCCTGTCATCCACATCCATGGCCTCAAGTGCATACCTGGCTATCTCTATCCCGATCGTGCCGTCACCTTTTACCTGGGCAAAATCCCTCACCCTCCTCAGGAGCCTGTTTGCAATCCTCGGCGTCCCTCTTGAACGGCGGGCGACCTCAAAGGCAGCATCCTCGGCTATATGGACATCAAGGATGGCTGAGGAACGTTTGACCACCCTTATAAGCTCCTCAGGCCTGTAGTATTCGAGCCTCACTATCACACCAAAACGGTCCCTGAGTGGAAAAGTCAGCAGCCCTGTGCGGGTGGTAGCGCCAACGAGTGTGAAATGCGGCAGGTTTAACTTGAGCGAACGGGCATTGGGACCCTGTCCGATTATAATATCCAGGTGGAAATCTTCCATGGCAGGATACAGTACCTCTTCGACTATCCTGGGCATACGGTGTATCTCGTCAATAAAGAGGATATCCTGATCCGAAAGGTTTGTAAGTATTGCAGCAAGGTCGCCCTGTCTCTCAAGCACCGGCCCTGATGTAGTCTTTAGGCTTACTCCAAGCTCATTGGAGATGATATGTGCAAGTGTGGTCTTTCCAAGCCCCGGCGGGCCGTAGAAGAGAACATGGTCAAGCGCCTCTCCGCGGTGTCTTGCCGCCTGAATATAAACACGGAGATTATCCTTTAACCGCTCCTGCCCTATAAACTCTTCAAAACTCCTGGGCCTTAAGGTCACATCCAGGAGCAGATCATCCTGGGATACCTCAGGCTCAACCTCTCTTTCATCCGTATCTTTCAGACTTACCTCCCTATCTAATTGACGATTTACTATTGAATATTGATAATTAAATATTAAACTTAAATTAAATATTTAATTCTGAATTCGTCAATAGTCAATAGTCAATAGTCAATAGTCAATAGTCAATAGTCAATAGTCAATAGTCAATAGTCAATAGTCAATCGCTCACCTGTTCAGATATTTTAACGACTCTTTAAGAAGATTCTCAATCTCCCTGATTCCCTTCTGATAGGCCCGATCCAGGACCTCCTGTGCATGAGCCCTTTTATATCCGAGGTTAACCAGCGCTGAAAGGGTATCCTCATAGGCCCGCTCTTTTTTCTCCCCCGTCTTTGGAAGCTTCTCCCTGAGCTCGAGTATAATCCTCTGCGCTGTCTTTTTCCCGACACCGGGAATCCTTGTCAGCAACCCCACATCCTCTGTCTCTACTGCGCTTAAAAAATCCTCGACCGTTGAGCCGGACAGGATATTCAGCGCAAGCCTTGGTCCCACCCCTGAAATACCCAGCAGGGATTTAAAGACCCTCTTGCCGTTGTCATCCAGAAAACCGTAGAGGTCTATGGCATCATCCTTCACATTCGTATAAATAAAGAGAAAGACCTCCCTGCCCTCCTCCGGTAATTCTGAAAGCACACTCAGGGGGACACTCACCTCATAGCCAACCCCGCCTGTCTCAACCACTATGCACTCAGGCCGTTTTAGAGTGAGCCTGCCTCTCAAAGTCCCTATCATCTCGGGGATTGCCCTCCTTTTTAAAAAAACGGATATGTTTCATCGATAATTCAGGTGTATTATACAATAAAGAAAGGTTGTTACAGGAAGAACAGCGGGGATTAAAAAGAACCAGGACTACATTTAGCCGCAGATTTTCGCAGATAAACGCAGATTGTCAGAATTTTTAAAATAATTTTTCCTGATAAGTATCTGCGTGTTTCTGCAAAAATCTGCGGCAGAGAATCTTAATTCCCGGTTGTAAAGCTCCTTACATAGCTTAAATTCGCCGCACCCTTGTCATCACTTGCAACGACCTGCCAGGAGTATGTGGTGTCCGGATTGAGTCCTTCAACCGTATGGCTCAAAATGGCTGTATCCGTCTCCCCGGAAACCGAGTTGTCCACATCGGAAACCGTACCCTTGCCGCATGAGACCAGCAACATTGCCGTTAATATTATCATCCCTGTCAACAGGGCTATCCTCCTCCGCCTTCCATCGCCTGCAATGGCCATTCCGAAGAGCAGCAGTCCGGCTCCAGCACCAAGCCCTGCATAAAGTGTCCTGTTGGCCCTGCCAGTAAGGGTTGGCTCTTCCACTTTTGCGGCAACACAGTTCTCCAGAGTCCCTTCGTTGTCTTCACAGTATCTGATCTTATAGGTCACGGGGTCACCCTCCGGGTCTGTGACTCCCTCCCACTGAAACGTTACCGTCGTCTCCAGGCCTGTTTCACCGTCTTCCGGAGATACAGGCTCGGGCCTGGCCGGGGTATGGTTACCCTCTTCAGGCAGGCATGAGCCCGTTACTCTCTCATACGCCTCCGCATCCACCCTTTCAGGAACAGTCCCGTAAACAGTCCAGGGCCAGGGCACACCAGGTGATGTACCGCACATGGCTACCACAACCTCACTCTCATCCGGGTCATCAGACGGAATGCGGACTACCTTGCCCCACGAGCCTGTATCAGGCGAAGGATCGCTGAACAGAATCGTGAGTGTGCAGGTGGCTGACGGCGCAATAGTCTGGTTTGAACAATTGTCTGTTATGCTGAATGGCCGGAACAGCCCCGGCTGGTCAAGCACATAGGGTATCTGGCCTATGTTAAGATCTGCATCACCGGCATTGGTTACAGTTACAGTATGCGATGTGTTCGGTATATCACCAAACGGCACCTCAAGGTCATTATCCGTACCTGACGAATCAGTGACACTGATGTCAGGTTCAGGTACCGCTATAAAGGTTGCCGTCATTGTCGGGGCAGAGGCGCTGATAGAGGTCACCTTTACATAACTTGCAGTTCCGTTATACAGATTACTGTTCGGGGTGCTGCTGCCTGTAAATGATGTATTGTTCACAGAGCCTGGATAGAGGTCGCCACTGTCTCCCCTGTTATTATCCTTCTCAAGGTCCCACAGACCGTCAGCCTGCTCCAGTGAAACCCAATAGTGAGTTGTCGAACAATCAGTGGGGGGAGAACACTCCTTCGTGTTATCTGTCCGGCTTTCCTCTATATGCCATATGGCAAGGCCGGATGCAGGCAGTCCCTCATCAAAAGTACCTGTAGTACGCTGCCTGTTTTCTACCAGGAAATATTCCCCGCCGGTTGACGGGCTGCCGGAGAGGAGCTGATACACATCCGCCGCTGTGGCTGCCGCTTCAATGGACTCATCAGTCAGTTTATATGTAACCTGAGTTGGAGTAACCCAGC
>BDTQ01000098.1 GCA_002898135.1 bacterium BMS3Bbin07 | reverse complement strand
TGACGCTGCCCTGGAGGCTTCGCCGGGACTCACATATGGAGAACCATACCTTATGATGGCCGAGGTCTTTATTGACAACAACGACTACAAAAGCGCCCTGCCGCTGCTCGGGAGTTTTGAGAAAATAACCTCATATAGTTCGAGGGGGCTTTATCAGATGGGCCTTGTCAAGTTGAAGCTGGGAATGAAGGAAGAAGGCATACGTTATCTGAAGAAATCGGTGGAGGTCTTTAAAGCTGCTCCCCGATTCAAGCGCAAAGTGGACAGGAAATGGGCCTGGAAGGCGAGGGCCTTGTTGAAAAAAGGTGTTTAGCGCCGGATATAACAAGCTCGTAAGCCAACGTAGTCCCTCAAGTGGTCACTTTCAGGTCATACAAATATCTAAATGTGTCCCATAGGTTTTCCACTATCAGGGCCGGTAGCTGATGAGAACCTGTTTTTTTAAGTATACTCAGCATATGCTGAGTATACTTACTGTTTAAAATCCCAACAATGCGTTTAATATCAGTGCATTGTTGTCAGAGGCATTACGTCCATCGCTGTTGTAGTTGTTGCTGGCACCGTTGAACTTGAAGTACGTTGAGTACTGCAATGACAGGCGTACGTTTTCCCAGGGCAGATAATCCGCCTGAAGAGTCAGACCATTGGTGTCCGGTTTACTGTCGGGGTTAAACCCATCCGGGTCCATCTCATTATAGAAGTCACTTCGATCACCCCGCACCAATAGCAGGCCTGCGCTCAGTCCATAACGGTGTTGATAGAGCCAGTTGGCATCCATGTTGACGAAATGCGTTGTCAGGCTGGGGGTATCTGTAATATCACTGCGCTTTTCACGGACATAGCGGGCATGAAAGGTATAGAGCGAGTTGTCCTGATATATCTGGTACTGGCTGTCCAGCCCTGTGTCAAGAACGTGCTGGTTATTGCCCGTAGTAAAGAGGTCGGGATTATATTTGGCGTAAAAACCGAAGGTGCCGATCTCAAGGTTGTCGGTAGGCGTCCAGGCAAATCGCCAGTAAGGAGCCGCATCCCTGATTGCATCACCTGTAGCGGGCGTATTCCCCTGTTTGGCGGACTGGTAGACACCCATATACCCATATACCTTATTGTTCCAATAGTCATAGGCTCCGATGCCGAGCACATTGGTCATGATGTCCTCACTGGCAAGAAATGGCACTAACGGGTCAACCCCGGTTGAATTCTCGACATAGGGCCACCCATATCCCGGTGTGCTGTTCCAGACATCTTCAAATGTCGGACCGTTATTAATATCCACTCCCCACATGTGGTTGCCGGTTATACCCGTATAACGAACATCACTCATGTCCATGCTGATGCTGCCGTCCGATGAATTATAATTCAACTGCAGAAATGTACCCAGATGGGGAGTAATCCTGCCGGCGTAGTAAATGCCAAACTCCTTGGGAAAGTTTGCGTTTGTCTTATCCTGCCCCGGCAGTGCTTTGGCCAGGTAACTCTCATCAGCCTGAACGATTAGCGACAGATTCGGAATCTTGTTGATCGACATTCCAGGCATGCTTCGAGAAGGCTGGACCTTAACCTGAGACAGGTTTGTCGAGGTGTATCCGTTGAGCTTGAACTGCCGACCGAAGGCCGTAAGCCCTGGGTAGGATGTGTGACATGCCGCACAGGAAGCGCCTGTTTGGCGGCTAAAGCTGGGAACGGCAAAGGCCGGTTCAGCAGGGAGAATCATAATGGCAATGCTGAACAGCCACAGCGCAACGTGTAGTGTGCGTTTCATGGTAAGTCCTCCTTAGTATACGGTTATGTTACTGCTTCCAGACGTAATTGCTATTTGATAACAATACTATTTTATAAGTTTGAAGAAATTATGAATATCTGCCCCTTTCTCTACCTTTAAGAATTCGGGCTTTTTTACACAATAATAGTCGAATTTGTTTACACTTTCTGGAAAATATTACACTTTTTATATGGTTTATTTTTTAAAATGTTGAATTTTAGGGAGTTACATGTGGCATTTTTTTTGCTAAATTTCTGAAGTAGTGTTTTTCTCTGTTTTTGTACTTTAAGAAATTATTCTCCATTGCTGGAAATCTTGACATTGCTTGACGCTGTACGGGATACCTCCTCACATTCTTGCATTTTTTTGTTTTGGACAGATGTGTGAAACATGATAATGAAAAAATGAAGGAGGGGAGATCATGAAAGGATTGCTTACATTATTAGCTGGGCTGGTCATAACAGCTGTGATCAATTTTTCCGTGGCTCATGCAGCGATTACCTGGCCTGAGGAATGTCAGACAGATTTGCTGCCAGGTACTGACCAACAATACCCCGAAAGTCAACTGGTTTTAACCTGTGTTCCGGATAACTGGAATGGACAATTAGTGATTTATGCTCATGGTTACGTACCCGTACAGATGCCCCTGACACTACCTGCTGATGAACTTGCTTTGCCCGATGGACAGACAATACCCGAAATCCTGTTGTCATCCGGTTTTGCTTTTGCTACAAGTAGTTACCATAAGAACGGATATGCTGTTGAACAGGCAGGGGAGGATCTAAATGACCTTGTTGAGTATTTTAAAACCTTTGTTGCTCCTTCTCCGGTGCAGCATGTATTCATAACAGGAGCCTCAGAGGGGGGATTGATAGCAACGATGTTGCTGGAACGCTACCCGGAAATATATTATGGCGGTCTTGCACTATGTGGCCCGGTTGGCGGAGCACCTTACCAGATTAAGTATCTGGGTGATTTCAGGGTAGTTTTCGACTATTTCTTCCCGGGGGTATTTCCCTTTGGGATGGCTGATGTGCCCGAGTATGCTTATCTTGATTGGCAGGATTTTTACGTCCCTGCCATAATCAGTGCGATTAAATCAGATCCCGTTGCTACTGAACAACTTTTCAATGTAACCCGCGCAGCCATAGATCCGCGGGATCCGGATTCTTATGTTACAACTGCTCTCAGTGTTTTGTTCTATAGTATCTGGGGAACCAATGATATGATAGCTGTAGCAGGTGGACAGCCTTATGGGAATTCTTTTACATGGTATCGTGGTTCGGCTAATGATTTTGCTCTGAACGCCGCTGTAGAGAGGGTAACGGCTGATCCGGCGGCAAGAACTTATCTGAACCTCTTCTACCAAACGACAGGTAAATTGCAACGACAGCTTGTGACCTTACACACCACACAGGACGGATTGGTACCCTTCAGGCATGAGTTGAAATACCTGACCCTGGCGCTTTTTGCCGGTCGCATTCGATATCTGACTATTTTGCCTGTACCCCGCTATGGCCACTGCAACTTTACTACACAGGAAGTACTCGGAGCCTTTGCGCTTATGGTACTCCGGTCTACAGGACAATTAGACCCTGGCCTCAAGGCATACCTTTTGTCTCAGCAAGACTTCTTTCGGTAGACGACTGTGATGAACACATTTCTGGCTTAACATTGCCCTGACAGGGATAACAGGATGGCAACCATGATGAGTAGAATCCATAGGTCTGGAATTATAGATCTATAGCTTTAGAGCGGTTGCAGTGTCTGCGACAGAGAAGTTATGGATTGCACGTGATAGCCCCATGAGGGTATCTGGCCCCAACTCTCTTGGCAGTACCCGTTCTAAACTTTCCCATCAACTTCAAAGAGCTTTAAATGTGACAGTATATCTGAAACTTTCAGGGTCCAGATAATCAAGAGGTTCTCCATCTATTTCTGCATAAGGGTACATAAAATAATTCAACGGGCCGCTCTCCTGCAGTGGTAAAAGCTTTACTCCCCTTCCACTTCTCTCAAGGGTAATCCGGAACTCATCAACTGCGCCAAAATAATATTTCCGGTATTTTTCCGCTTCTTTTAAACTCAG
>BDTQ01000097.1 GCA_002898135.1 bacterium BMS3Bbin07 | reverse complement strand
TATGATATCAAGGATTAAACAGTTAAACCCTGTCCTGGAAGAGATAACCCTGCCTGAAAACCTCCCAGACATAAAGGAGTATATAAGAGAAAACTTCGGGATAATGCAGGGTGGAGAGGCCACAGAAGTACACCTCATGTTTTCGCCTTCAGTTGCAGTCTGGGTGCAGGAACAGATATGGCACCCCTCACAGAAGGTCTCCTTTGAAACAGATGGAAGCCTCATCATGAAGTTCCCGGTTGCTGACTTCAGAGAGATAAAGAGAAAAATATTAAGCTACGGTGTTAATGTAAGGGTTATCTCGCCGGAGAAACTTGCTGTGGAGATAAAAGAAGAGATTGAGATGATGGGGAGGCTTTATTGAGAGGGCAGAGGGCGGAGGACAGAGGAAAGAGAGGCAGAGTTGGAATAAGTTTGCACATATGTAAGAAAAATGATAAAATGTAAGAAAGATATAAAAATGGAGGACAAAATGCCAGTTGCTACACTAACATCAAAAGGTCAGATGACGATTCCAAAAGAAGTGAGAAAAGCTTTAAACCTGAAACCGTCTGAAAAGGTCATCATTGTTGTCGAGGGCGATCAGGCTGTTATTAAACCCCTGCGGGGCAATATCCTTGATATCGGTGGTTCGATAAAGATACCTGACAAGGAGAAGCCCATAGATTTTCATAAAGTGAGAGAATCGGTGAAAAAGGGAGTTGCTAAAAGGGTAGCAGGAGGCAAGTAGATTATGGGAAAAAAGTTTATTGATACAAACATATTTCTCAGGTATCTAACCAGGGATGACCCTTCAAAATATGATAAGTGCAAAAGCCTCTTTAAGAAAGCGATTGAAGGCAAGGCAGAACTTGTAACATCAGGGATGGTAATTGCCGAACTGGTATGGACCCTTTCATCTTATTACAGGGTTCCCAAGGCTGATGTTATTGAAAAAGTTTCGATTATAGTCAGCACCGAAAGCCTGGCTATCCCTGACAAGGATATCATTGCGGATGCTCTCGTCCTTTACAGCAGAAAAAATATTGATTATATTGACGCTTATAATACTGTTTTCATGAAAAATCATGGTATTTCGGAAATTTATTCATATGATAAAGATTTTAATGTAATTAAAGGAATTAAAAGAGAGGAACCGTAACAGAATTTATAAGTGCAAAAGCTGAAGGGGTGGGAAATTGCAGATTGAGGAATATATGAATCTTTATCAACTCCTGCACTTATAAGCTGCTTTTTGACTACGACACTGGTTGACATAGTGGGTGTGGTATGATGGAAGGAGTTAATAGTTTAGAGTGATCGGGGGTTAAGGGGTGGAGAGCAACAACTCACCAAAAAATTATGTGTAAAAAACTTATAGACACAAATATCTTCACTGACCGTTTCAAATATCCCGTCCTACATAAGAATTTTTTCTCCTCTGAAGCTTTGTTTTATCTCTCTTGCTTGCCTTTAATTCACAAACGCTGTGAGTTCCAGTGATGACACAAAATATTATGCACACAGCGTTGAGGGCAGGCCGACTGATGAATGGCAGCCGCTTGATGAGCATCTGAAGGGGACGGCTGAGCTTGCAGACAATTTGCAGAAGAATTCGGTTCAGGCGAAAGGGCTTATCTGGCGGGATTGTGGCATGATCTGGGGAAAGGCGAAAACTTGGTTTGAAGTAGAATAGTTGAAAGGAAGGCAAATGACAGACACTCAACTTGCAGTATTCAAGGGCAAAAAGATCAGAAGAACAATTCACAAAAACGAATGGTGGTTTTCGATTATCGATGTAATTGAGGTGCTCACTGGAACTGAGCGACCGCGGAAATACTGGAATGATCTAAAGAAAAAGCTGGCTGATGAAGGATATAATGAGTTGTCCGATAAAATCGGACAACTGAAATTGCGGTCGGCAGATAGAAAACTCTATAACACAGACTGTGCGAATACAGAGACTATGTTCCGAATTATCCAGTCTATCCCATCCCCCAAAGCCGAGCCATTCAAACGCTGGCTGGCGAAGGTGGGATATGAGCGGGTGCAGGAGATAGAAGACCCTGAACTTGGCACAAAAAGGACACGTGCGCTTTACAAGGCAAAGGGCTATTCCGATGACTGGATTGAAAAGCGTATGCGCGGCATTGCCATTCGTGAAGAACTCACGGATGAATGGAAGAAGCGGGATGTAAAGGAAAAAAAGGAGTATGAGATACTTACTGCGGAGATTGCGAAGGCCGCATTTGGTGTAACACCTGGCCAGCATAAGAATTTAAAAGGGTTGAAGCGCCAGAACCTCCGTGACCATATGACTGATCTTGAACTAATATTCTCAATGCTTGGAGAAGCCGCAACTACCGAGATAACGCAGGCTGATGATGCAAAAGGATTTAGTGAGAACAAAAAGTCAGCCCGTAAGGGTGGAGATGTTGCAGGTAAGGCCCGGAAAGACCTCGAAAAAAAGACCGGCAAACGGGTTGTATCAGATGAGAATTTCCTGACAACTCAGGAGAAAAAGAAAAGGTTAAAGGGAAAATAGCAACGGGCTGACAATAAACCCCACTTTGGCAAAGGGGACAGGGGAGATTTTATAATAATGTTTTATGCGCATAGTGTTGAAGGCCGACCGGTTTCAGAGGAGAGAGGTTTGGGGTCAGCCCTTGGGAGAGAGGTTTGGGGTCAGCTGAACTAACATCTTCGAAATCCGTTCTCCATTGCCTCAACAACTCTTTATTCCCTATCGCTTTTGTAAGTTCTCCTGTCGAAGATGATAATGTTTCCACATGATACAATATGCATAATAAGCAGTCCTGCTTTCTCAGCCCTCAGGAGTATAAAAGATTGAATGCTTTTTGTCATGTTTCAGGGGCTGACCCCAGAGGTCTCGTTCTCTCGAATGGCATCAAACCGGGATTGGGCAAATCTCTCCTGAACCCCTTCTGAGAAGAAGTGCCGGGTCATTCCCAACTGCCAGTCGCTCGTATGGAGAAAACGGATCATGTGACTACATATCTACGTCATCGAAAATAGAGCGAGCAGAATTCTGCGCCTCTTCTTGCGCACGTCTACCCAAGGAACCGTCTTCATCTGACTTTTCTGGGATTTCCGACTGTAACTCTTCTATGAGCAGGTCAATATCTGCCAATGCTTTGGTAATTCGCTCAACCGCATTTTCGTTTTCCTCAAACTCTTTCCCGTAGTCCTGCAATGCGCTTTTTAAATCATCGAAATATATTTCAGGGTCGTCATCACTATTGTAGTTATATCGCCATTGTTCTATGTGTCTATCAAGATTGGGCAGTAGCGTCGTCTGAACATGCTCAAGAAGGTGAATAAATTCTTCATGAGTCATAAGGCCTCGGATCTCTTCCCGCAAGAATCCCGAATCAGGGATATCAATTGCGAGCTCCCGAATCGTTGCGACAGCACGAAGTCTTTCTGACTCAGGCAATAGACCAAATTCATGGAGACGCACCAAGACATCAACGTCCGAGACTGCGTAAAGATATGCTCTTACGCTTAGATTTGAGATAAATTCAGGATTGCGAGCTATATAGCGCACTATAAATTCTCGATCACAGCGATATGAAAGAAAGCGATGTAAAGCAAGTTTGTTATGCCACTTCTTCGTGTCAAAGGATTCAAGACGAGTCATCACGCCATCATATCGATCAAGAGGAACAATCACCTTCTCCCCTTTTACTCCTGCATTGCCGCAGGAAACCTCTTCGAACAACTTATCCAACGGTGCCCCAGTGAGATATTTATCCATCAACTCTCGATTCTCGGCGACTACTGCGGCGAATGCATCTCGAACCGTAGGGTGTTTGAAACGCCACGCATAGTCACCACCCT
>BDTQ01000096.1 GCA_002898135.1 bacterium BMS3Bbin07 | reverse complement strand
TTCCGATCTATAGAGTCTTTTTCTCTGAAACAGACAGCCGGCTTTGTCATTTAGAGGGAGAAACATCATTAAATCAAACGGCTTAGAGGGAAAACACCGCATACTACTAATAGATTCAGATGCGGGGCAATACCACAAGGGTCTTGTTTCCTCACTGAGAGAGTGCAATGTAATCGTTGAGGCCGATCAGGGTAAAACTTGTGAGTTTTTCCTCCGCAATGACATAGACCTTGTGCTTCTTGATCATTTTGGCGATAGCTCATGCACGGAACTGCTTCAATTCTTCAAGTATGTCAACCCAGCTGTACCGGTAATCATAGTAACCCGCTGCGGCTCTGAAGAGCTCGCCGTCTCTGTTTTCCGGCTCGGGGCAAGAGACTATTTCAAAAAACCCCTTGTCATGTGCGAGTTGAAAAGGAGTATCAGAGCCGCATTAGGCATCAATCACGTCACCGAGGGGTTAGGCAAAGACCCTCAAAGTCCCTGGAACAGCATCTTCAGGGCAATCAGATATATCAATAAAAACTACACCAGCCGCATAAAACTTTCCGAGATCGCCAAGGAGGCGGGTAAGAGCATATCTTGCTTCGAGAGGACTTTCAAGAAAGAAACCGGCATCACATTCACCATGTATGTAAACAGGCTGCGTATCTCGAGTGCTATAAAGATGCTCAGGGAAGACGGCCTCTCCATGAGCGACATCGCCTTTGCATGCGGCTTCACAAATCAGTTTCATTTCACAAGAATGTTCAAAAAGATCATGAATGCCTCACCTATGGCATACAGGAAATCCCTGCACAGGAAGTCTCTTCTGCCCACCTTAAAAGGAAAAAAAGTGGAACCCTCAGAGTAAAATAGGTCAAAAGAAAAGCAAAATAGATCAAGACCTCAGGCTTCAAAGACTGATAGTATTAAATACTATCAAACAGAAACCTCCTGAAGTTGTTACTTTTTTCAAAGCGGCATCCCGGGACTACAGTGGTTTTAAGCTTTAACGATGGCAGGCGCAAGAAAACAACTTAAAAGAAGACCAAACCAGTATGCCCGATATCGGGCATAACTTCACAACAGGGGGGATAAAATGATTCAGGTTGACATACCTGGCGCTATTGCCGCAGGTCAAATCTATGCGCTACTGAGCAAGAAGTATCTGAAGAACGAGGGGGACAGGTTCACTCACAGACTGGCAGGCCCGGTCAGCTGGTATTTTGCACTCTTCTTTGCGCCGGTTGGACTGTTCCTGCTCGTGGGGTGGCCTGCATGGGAATCCATGTACTGGTGGGAATGGATCGAAAGGCCGGCCTTCAATCCGCCGGTGGCATTCTTTTACATAGCGTTTTACCTCTCCATGATCATACTCGGGAATCTCAGTTATTTCATAGCTCATACCCTGTACCGCAACGGCAGGGATGGCACCGTCAAGCTGTTATCCGTGCTGAGCGTCATTGCAACCCTGCTGCCCTTTATACTTTGGCCATTCACGTGGTACCGTATCGGGACGTATAAAGAGTTCCATGCAGTCCCAAAAGAAACAACCACCCTCTTCAACACCCCTTCTTTTTTCTGGTCGTGGCTTGCTATTATGGGGTATTTTGTTGTTACATCCGTAATATTTGGTATCTGGATAAAGAGGTTTTCCGGCAAGATAGCAGAACAACCCTAACCAGGCTGTTGATCTGCAAACCATGAACAGCATCAAGGAGGGATAGCATGCTATTAATCGATATACCCGTAGGAATCGTTGCAGGCCAGGTCATTGCCGATGCATCAAGAGATGCCGTTACGAGAGGAGATACGGGGACGGTCTCCAGGATCAGGGCAATAGCGATAACATTCGCCTACCTGATAACCACGCCGGTGATAATATACTTTTTCCTCGGCTGGCCTGCATGGGAAACAAATTACTTCTGGAAATGGGTGGATAATATCCAGGGAACACCTCTCCTGGCGCTTTCGGCGTTTATGTTAATCGCAATGTCCTTTATACCGATCATTGCCGGTTTTGAGTCAGGACGTCTCCTGATAGAGAGAGACAAGGTATCGTTGCTGAGGGTGTCATATATCTCCTTTTTCATACTCATTCTCTTGATAGTCTATCTTACCCGCGATATTACTTTTAACATTGCCGCCACTTATGAAAAGTACATGAAGGCCGACTCTGTCTCTTTCTGGGACAACCCTTTCTTCATATACTGGCTTGTCCTTACCGTCTTTTTCTGGGGGTCTTTGGCAGGATGCTATTTATACGTTCGCAACATAAGTACTGACTGAAAACTATTACCGCATCCGGCAAAAGGATTCACCACGTCACGCCGGTGGGAGACATAAGGGAGGACATATGAGAGCTACAACTTTAAAAGACATCAGATTACGTGAATATACCATAGAAAACCTGGATATCCTCAGAACCTTGAGGGAAAATCTCCTTAAAACCAGGCCGGAGGTCTGTATCGAAAGGTCAAGGTATACCACACGCTACCTCAGGGACATGTCCTCCCCGGATGAACACATGGAGACGAGGTATGCAAAGGCAGTGGCCTATTTCCTGTCGAACAAGAAACCCCTCTTCTTCGATGACAATCTCCTTGCTGGGACCACAACATCAAAGCCCTTCGGAGCGCCTGTCTACCAGGAGCTGACCGGGATGACCATCTGGCCCGAGCTCGACACCATAAGCACGAGGGAGAAGAACCCGCTCATTCTATCGAAGGAGGATGCGGAGGAGCTGAACTTCGATATCTTCCCTTACTGGATGGAACGTAATATCCTTGAATACACGAGAAAGAAATTCAACAACCCCGACTGCATGAGACTCTTCGAGCGTATAGTCTTCTTCCTTGCCAGCAAGGCAGGCACCATCTCACATACGGTCCCTGACTACAAGAAGGTCCTCGGCAAGGGGATCGCGGGCATCGTCGAGGAAGCAAGGACACGTGAGAAGGAGCTCAAGGACAGGAGAATCAATACAGCCGAAGACAGACACAGTCTCGAGTTCTACCAGGCCGTGCAAACTGTCATGAAGGGAGTCCTCGAGTATGCCGCAAACCTGAGCAAAAAGGCGGCTGAACTCGCAAGGGTTGAAAAAAACCACTCACGCAGGGAAAACCTCCTCAAGATGAGCGAGATATGCGCCAGGGTCCCCGCAAAACCGGCAAGGACCTTCCGGGAGGCAATCAACTCCCTGTGGATCTGCCAGGTGGCCGTACATGCTGAAAACATAAACATGGCGATAAGTCCTGGAAGGCTCGACCAGGTACTTTATAAATACTACCGGGATGATATCGACAACGGCATCCTCACCATCAAGGAGGCCATTGAACTCGTCGGATGCCTCTGGCTTAAGCTCAACGACAACACCAACCTCGTGCCCGAGACCTCGGAAGAACTCTTCGGTGGTGCGGGCACCGTGCCGGCGGTCACCGTCGGAGGCGTCGACAAAGATGGTGAAGACGCGGTAAACGACCTCACCTACATCATGCTGAGGGTCACCGAGCTTCTGAAACTGAGGGACCCCAGCCTCAACGCAAGGTACCACTATGAAAAAAACACAGAGGAGTACCGTGACAGGGTGGCCGAGGTGATCGTCAATACAAAGGCGGTTCCAGCCTTCCATAACGACATGGTGGATATAAAGGTTCTCGAAAATCAGGGCACGTTAACGGAACATGCAAGGGATTACGCCGTGATCGGCTGTGTGGAACTCGCCTCGGCAGGCAGGAGCTACGACGCCTCAAGCTCGATCATATTCAACCTCGTCTCCACCCTGGAACTCGCCCTGTAAGATCGG
>BDTQ01000095.1 GCA_002898135.1 bacterium BMS3Bbin07 | reverse complement strand
CTCCATCTTCAGGAGTTTTTCTGTCTCACCCTCAAGCATCCTGCTCACAGGAATACCAGTCCACTTTGAGACGACCTCTGCAATGTCCTCCTCATCCACCTCTTCCTTGAGCAGACGCCTGCGGCTCTGGAAATCGTGAAGCTTGTTGTTTTCCTCCTCAAGCGCCTTCTGAAGCTCGATCAGCTTTCCGTACTTCAGCTCCGCCGCCCTTGTAAGGTCGCCCTCGCGTTCAGCCTTCTGAGACTCCACCCGGGCCTGCTCTATCTGCTCCTTCAGCTCCCTTATCCGCTGTATGATTTCCTTCTCACTCATCCACTGGGCCCTGAGGGCATTCCTCTTCTCTTCAAGCTCTGCAATCTCCTTCTGCAGTTTCTCCAGTTTTTCCTTTGCATCCTTTGAATCGTCCTTCATTACAGCCTGCTTCTCTATCTCAAGCTGCCTCAGTCTCCGCTCTATCTCGTCAAGCTCTGTGGGCATACTGTCTATCTCCATCCTGAGTCTTGCAGCAGCCTCGTCAATGAGGTCTATCGCCTTGTCCGGAAGGAACCTGTCGGTGATGTACCTGTTTGAAAGCACTGCCGCTGCCACAAGTGCCGAGTCCTTTATCCTGACCCCGTGATGAACCTCGTAACGCTCCTTCAGGCCCCTGAGTATGGATATGGTATCCTCTACCGAGGGCTCTCCCACATATACGGGCTGAAACCTCCTCTCAAGGGCTGCATCCTTCTCAATATACTTCCTGTACTCATTAATGGTAGTGGCACCGACACACCTCAGCTCTCCCCTTGCAAGCGCGGGTTTCAGCATATTTGAGGCATCTATAGCGCCCTCTGCAGCGCCTGCACCCACAATGGTATGCATCTCATCAATAAAGAGTATTATGTTGCCTGCTGCCTGCTCAATCTCTTTAAGAACGGCCTTCAGCCTCTCCTCAAACTCACCCCTGAATTTTGAGCCGGCTATCAGCGCACCAATATCAAGGGCGATAACCTTCTTGTCCTTCAGTGTTTCAGGGACGTCGCCGGCCACGATCCTCTGTGCAAGACCTTCTGCTATTGCCGTCTTTCCAACGCCCGGGTCGCCTATAAGGACGGGGTTGTTCTTGGTCCTTCTTGCAAGCACCTGCATCACCCGCCTTATCTCTTCATCCCTTCCGATAACTGGGTCGAGTTTTCCCTTTCCGGCAAGCTCCGTGAGATCGCGTGCATAGCGCTTGAGCGCTTGATACTTCTCTTCCGGATTCGGGTCCGTCACCCTGTGAACACCCCTGACTTCCTGCATAACCTCGAGAATCTTCTGCTCCGTGGCATTATACCTCTGGAGCAGCTCGGAGGCAGGACCTCCCTCGGTCACGATACCGAGTAGCAGATGTTCCGTGCTCACATACTCATCCGTGAGGTGTTCTGCCTGCTTCCATGCCTCGTCAAAGACCTTTTTGAGTCTTGCAGAGATGTAGAGCTGCCCCATCGGTGTTGCACCCATCACCTTTGGAAACCGGTCTGTCTCGGCCTCAACATCTTTCCTTAACAGGGTTATGTCAATCCCTATCCTCTGTAGAATCTGTACCGGTATCCCCTCATCATCGGATAAAAGACTGAGAAGCAGGTGCTCAGGTTGAAGCTCCTGATTCCCCTTTGCTTCAGCTACCCTCTGGGCCTCCTGAATAGCCTCCTGTGATTTCATTGTCAGCTTATCCATTCTCATAATTCCTCACCTCCTGCCTTAATCTCTGAAAATCCTCCTGATCCTCTCCTCAAATTCCCTCCTACTGTCTTCTTCAAGGCTTTGCAGCATGGAGTCCATCTCCCTCTGCAGCGCCACAAGCCTTCTCCTCATTCTGAGGATAATATCAACCCCTGCCTTGTTAACCCCCAGGTCCCGCGTGAGCTCCAGTATAAGGTGCAGCCTCTCGATATCCTCATCAGAATAGAGCCGCTGTCTCCTTACCCGCTTGGGCGTAATCAATCCCTCCCTCTCATAGAGCCTGAGGGTCTGCGGATGAACGCCCAGCATCCTGGCAACAACACTAATCATATAAAGTGGATGTTCCCGGTCCCTTTCAACCATTATCGCCTCACCATCCTTTGCCTTGGATTCTCTTTATACAATCTCTCGATCTCCCTGAAAAGTTTCTTGTCTTCTGAAGAGAGCTCCTTTGGGATTACTATCTTTATATTTACGTACTGGTCTCCCCTCTTGCCCGTCTTCGGGGAGGGAAATCCCTTGCCCTTCAGCTTGAATCTCTGGTTCCCCTGCGTGCCGGGTGGCAGGGTCATCTTTGTCATACCATCAATGGTCGGCACCTCTATCTTTGCGCCAAGCGCAGCCTCAGGGATCGTCACCGGCACTTCCACATACAGGTCGTTTCCTTCCCTTTTGAATGTCGGGTGGGGTAGTATCTCGATCTCTATATAGAGATCACCAGGAGGACCACCGGCCACACCTGGCTCACCCTTGCCCCTGAGCTTCACCCTTGAGCCATTGTCTACACCGGCAGGTATCTTCACCTTGACGGTCTCGGTCTTTAATATTGTCCCCTTACCCCTGCAATCAGGACAGAGCCTTGTTACCTTTCTCCCTGTGCCGCCACACTCCGGACAGGTCTGACTTACACTGAAAAAACCCTTCCTGCTCTTTAACTTCCCTGTCCCTCCACACTTCGCGCAGCTCGTAACCCCCTCGGCACCACTGCCGCCACACCTCTGACAAGTAACCCCATGGCTTATTGTTATAGGCCTCGTAACACCTGAAAAGGCCTCTTCGAGGGTCAGGGTCATTCTTGTGATAAGGTCAGCACCCTTGAGCGGTGCCTCCCTGAATCCCGTCCGTGCACCTAAAAAGTCCGAAAAAATGTCTTCAAATCCAGGGGCTTCAAACCCTCTTCCTGTAAAGTCATGCGTCCTGAACTCCTCAAACCCGGGGGGTGCCTCAAAGCCTGCAGGCCCAAGCCTGTCATACTCAGCCCTCTTCTTGGGATCGCCAAGGACTGCATAGGCCTCATTGAGCTCCTTAAACCGCATCTCCGCCCCTTTGTCTCCTGGATTCAGGTCAGGATGGTATTTGCGTGCAAGACGTCTGAACGCCTTTTTTATCTCATCCTGAGAAGCGTCCTTGCTTACTCCCAGCACCTCATAATAGTCTTTCACACCAGTCGTCATCCGTTCCTCCCTATCTAAAAATTATTATATTACCTGATAAGACCTTTGTCAAGACTTTTTTTAAAGCTGACTAAAGATACTTAATAATCAAACAGTTAGGGGCAATGCTGCCCACATGGCAGATAAAGAGTGTCTCCGGGCAGCAATTTACGGCAATAGCTGTCAGGGATTGTTTCAGGCTATAATCCCTGAATTATGGTATACTTCAAGTTACATTTTAACAGGCTGAAAAGCACTTCAAGGACAGAAAGAGAGGATTTTAAAGAGGATGAGCAAAGAACTGAACAAGATTATTTACTCCATGATAGGGGTTAGCAAGTATTACGACAAGAAGCCGGTACTGAAAGATATTCACCTCTCCTATTTTTACGGGGCAAAGATCGGAGTCATCGGCCTGAACGGGTCAGGAAAAAGCTCCCTTCTCCGTATCCTTGCTGGAAAGGATACGGAATTCAACGGTGAAGCGGTCATCGCACCCGGCTACACCGTGGGCTTCCTTGAACAGGAGCCTGAGCTGGATGACAGCAAGACCGTGAGGGAGAGTGTTGAAGAAGGGATGCAGGAGATAGTTGACGCCCTCAACGAATACAACCTGATTAATGAAAAATTTGCCGAGCCGATGTC
>BDTQ01000094.1 GCA_002898135.1 bacterium BMS3Bbin07 | reverse complement strand
GGCAAGGGCAAGGGTGGCGGCGCTTATCGGTGCAGAAGCAGAGGAGATCGTCTTTACAAGCTGCGGTACGGAGAGCGACAACACCGCTATAATGAGCGCCGTCGAGACATATCCTTACAGAAGACATGTAATCACAACAAGGGTGGAGCACCCGGCAGTACTGAATTTCTCAAAACACCTGGCAAGAAAGGCTTTCCGCGTTACGTTTCTTCCCGTGGATAGACTCGGACGGCTCGATAAGGAGGCATTCTCCGAAGCACTTGACGATGACACGGCGATCGTATCGATAATGTATGCAAACAATGAAACAGGTGTGATATTTCCGATACAGGAGATAGGAGAGCTGTTGAGGGAAAGGAAGACACAGTTTCACACAGATGCTGTCCAGGCAGTTGGCAAGGTCCCCATAAATGTGCAAGAGCTTCCTGTTGACATGCTTTCGCTTTCCGGCCATAAGCTGCATGCCCCGAAAGGGGTGGGTGCGCTCTATGTGAGAAAGGGCAACAGGTTTTATCCTTATATAATCGGCGGGCATCAGGAGAGCGGAAGGAGGGCCGGCACAGAGAATGTGGCCTCCATAATCGGGCTTGGCAGGGCGTGTGAGCTTGCAATGGAGACTCTCGATGAAGAGGTCGTGTATCTGAGCAGGCTGAGGGATAAACTCGAAAAGGCCCTGCTTGAGCGTTGCCC
The DNA here is from genome assembly GCA_002898135.1 of bacterium BMS3Bbin07. Lineage (GTDB taxonomy): Bacteria > Nitrospirota > Thermodesulfovibrionia > Thermodesulfovibrionales > JdFR-85 > BMS3Bbin07. The sequence goes on along the minus strand of BDTQ01000094.1, from coordinate 3,067 downwards.
TGATGCATTGGTCAATGGTGATACTGAGCACCGCCTGCCGAATACAACGAATATCAGCTTTCAGTATGTAGAGGGCGAGGCCATCCTGCTGAGGCTCAACGAATACGGCATATGTGCCTCTTCCGGGTCTGCCTGCACCTCCGGCTCCCTGCAGCCAAGCCATGTGCTGCGGGCAATGGGTGTGCCTTTTACTGCAATACACGGTTCCATAAGGTTCTCTCTGAGCCGTTACAACACAGAGGCTGAAATAGAGAGGGTCATCGAGACGATGTCGTTTGTTATAAAAGAGCTGAGGGCACTTTCGCCGTACGGCAGGGAAAGACTGACAATAGATACTTCTTCAGGAGGGATTTAATGGCAAAGGTTAAACTATTCTGGGATCCAAAAGGTCTTGAACTGGACTCCCTTGGCAAAAAGAAACTTCTCAGGATCACTGACGGCGATACCCCTTATATTTCAATGTCCATTCGCATGCTCAGTATCGATACCCCCGAAGTCCACTTTCCGGGAAACCAGAGTCCGTCAAAACATGATGCAAAACTTCAGGAACTTGCCGCCTGGCTACAGGCAGGCAAGGCGCCTGCAGAGCCAGGCCTGGCATCTTATCTCTACCCTAAACTTGTTACAGGAACTGCGGGTACCCTGCAGAAAGAGCAGGGTGTGAAGGCCACAGAGGAATTTCAGAAACTCCTTGACCTGAAACTTGTCAGGCCTAACAGGAAAAAAAGGAAACTGTTTCTCAGGGCTGCAGACGAGTACTTTGATGGCTACGGCCGCCTGCTTGCATACATAGCTCCCTCTTACAGCAAGGATGAGCGAAGTACAATGTCAGACAGGGACCGGGCAACTTTTAACCTCCTGATGATTGAATCCGGATGGGCTGCATCATTCCCGATTTATCCGAGCCTGCCAAAGTACAGGGACCTGTTACTGTTGCAGTCAGTGGCCGAGGATGCCTATAAAAACGGAAAGGGTGCATGGTCGGACCCCGGGACATTAACAGGGTATGAATTCAGGATGTGTTACAGGCTCCGGGAGGTGACCGGCAAGCTGGCAAAGGGAAAACGCCTCACTCCCCGTGAAAAATCAGGATGGGTCCACCGGTACTGTATCGATATGACGACGCTCGAGATTTACGAGCCGCAGCAGTATTACAAGGTCAAGCCTTGTAACCGGATATTTATCTGGCCAAAGGATGTCAATGAGGCAGTGGGCAGACTGAATCTTGTGCCCGCAGGATAGTTAGGGGGGGCTGCCTGAAAGTTGCAGCGGGTTGCTGTGAAGGGGTTTTTGGCGTCCCCAACGGGATTCGAACCCGTGTTACCGCCTTGAAAGGGCGATGTCCTAGGCCAGGCTAGACGATGGGGACTTTATACACAATTAATAACTGCTGATTGTTTTTGGTGAGCCGCCCGGGGTTCGAACCCGGCACACCCGCCTTAAAAGGGCGGTGCTCTTCCGACTGAGCTAGCGGCCCTGACCTAAAGTCTTATAGAATACTAAGAATTAAACTGTTCTGTCAATCCGCCGTTTTTTTCTGTCCCGTCTTTTTCAGTCACGAACAAGGGGTTCCCGGCTACTACCATAAAGAGATAAAAATGTTATAATTATCTGTAAAACTCCAAAAGAGATGATATACGTAATTCTATGCGAAGTAAACTGAAGAGAAACAGGAACCGGAGTGTGATGAGTGAGATAAACGTTACACCCTTTGTGGATGTAATGCTTGTCCTTTTGATCATATTTATGGTGACAGCCCCGCTTATGAAGCAGGGGCTTGATGTGGACCTCCCAAAGGCCGGGGGAAAGGCGCTGCCGGCCCAGGAAAGGATAACGGTTACGCTTAAGAAGGACGGCAAGCTTTATTTAAACAACAAGGCGGTCTCAATCCAGGAGATGAGTAGAAAGCTGAAGGCCATCAGCAAGCTGAATCCGACCCTCTATCTAAAGGCAGACAGGCGTGTTTCCTATGGCAAGGTTATGAAGGTGATGGCCAGGATAAAGGATGCCGGGATTGAAAAAGTCGGCTTGATAACAGAGCCGCGGGTAAGGGTCAGATGAGAGAGCCTTCCCTGAAAGAGACGGCCGTCCTGTCTCTCATCCTGCATGCCCTTGTTTTCTTTACGGCCTTGCTGTTAATAAAAAAGACATCCCTTGTCACTCTTCCCTCTCCATATATGGTCAGGCTTGTAAGTCCTGCAAAGGTTATAGCAAAAAAAACAAAGGCCACGGTCAGTACAGTCAGGACCAAAAAGAAGGTGAAGACAAAAACAGAGGCAAAGGTAGAGACTGTCAGGAATAGCCGGCCTGCCAAGGTGGCGAAGAAGAAAGCTGTGCCTGTAAAGAAGGCACCCCAATCTTCTGAAGGCGTGACACTTGAGGAGAGGATTGCCGCTATAAGGGCAAAGAAACGGATAAGGACGGTTGTTGCACTCAGAAAGACCGTGCTGTCAGTCAAGAAAGAGCAAAAGCCAAAGGAAGTTCAACCGCCTGCAAGGGAAGATGCTGCCACGTCTGAGGGCACGCCGGGGGGAGGAGACTCTTTAATGGCAGGGTACTATTCGCTTGTGCAGGAGAGGGTCTGGAGTGAATGGGTCTTCCCGGAGTTCAGAACCGGCCAGGGGCTTGAGGCAGTGGTTGATATAAAGATTTACAGGAATGGCAGGGTGAAGATACAGGGCATAAAAAAGTCGTCAGGGAATACCCTTTTTGACCGCTCTGTGCTGAGGGCCATCTCCAAGGCATCGCCCCTTCCACCGCCTCCCTATGAGCTCGAAATTGCTGTCAGGTTTACCCCATGAATGCAGCTATGATCAGACAGTATTCGGTACGCACCAGGGTGTTGCTCATAGTACTGCTTGCCGCCTTCTGCCTTCTGCCTGCTTTTTTGCATTCCCCTGCAGAGGCAAGGGTCTATATCGATATCACATCTCCGGGCTTCAGGCAGATTCCGATTGCAATTTACAAGCTTTCAGGGTCTCCGGCAGGTGGTAAGATTTCGGGCATTATTAAGGATGACCTGCAGTTCTCCGGTGTGTTTTCGTATGTTGACAGGGATGCATACATA
>BDTQ01000093.1 GCA_002898135.1 bacterium BMS3Bbin07 | reverse complement strand
GACATAGCCGGCCAGGGTGCCGGTGAGTTCAGTCAGTGATGTAATCCAGTTATCCAATTGGCTTTGTTATCTTTTCTTCTGCATTTTTGCAATTCCTGTTTAAATGTTCTGAGTTTTAAATCCTGAATTCAGCCTTGTACGTGTTAGGGGTAATGCAGATGGTTCCTCCTCGGCTGTTACCATTGATTATATCAGAACCGTTCGGATTTCAAAAGAAACACAGTTGGATAGTTGGAATGAGGCTTTTTTTCGTTTTTGAGGAAGCCGTTCGCGAGCTTGACATGCCCTTCAATCCATGATATTCTTTCATGTAACCATAGAATAAGCTTAATCAGACACGCCCTGAGTCCGAACAGGTTCATATAGTCGTGGAGGTGATCCGGCGACCTTGTCAGGCACATTTAATTTCAAGGAGGAATTATGATATGAAGGTAAAATATATTCAAGTTATTAAAAATTGTTTGCTGCTTTGTTTGCTTGCTGTTGTTGCAGGTTGTATATCAACGAAACCGGATTTAGCACCGAAAAGTCTGTTCTTTGACTCTGATAACGTGCTTAATGTGTCTTTCAAGAATGAAGGTGATGGGGAAGTTCCGGCAAACAAAGGAAATTTAGTAATCTACATAGATGGTCGCGCGCTCGGTGGATACAGCTTCTCTAACCTTGCCGACCAATCGTTTCGCACTCCTGATGGTAGCCTGACCATTCGTAGCAACTTCCGAATGGCTGGAAGCAACCGTCGCATTGCTGTTTTTATTGACTCGGAAAACGAAGTTAACGAGTCAAATGAATTCCAGAACACACTGTCTCGCACTATGACACCTCCGGCGAAAAATGGACCGGATTTCATAGTTAGCAACCTTTATACAGACCCTGACAATAAACTAAAAATTGTAGTTAAGAATATTGGCCCTGCAAATTCTCCATCAAATCTTGAAGTGAGAATGAGAGTAATTGTTAATGAAAGTGTGGCTGCAGATATTACTCCAACCTTGCCATCTCTGACAGCAGGAGGAGGTGAAACAATTATTACCCCCAACCCACCTGTCGTGATTAGTCCTAACAGCAACGTTCGTGTATTATTAAATACCAATCATCTCTTTGATGAAATCGATAATACCAATAACGTGCGGGAAGATATCCTTCCCGGCGGTCCGTCAATAGCACCTTACGCAACACTTTTGTCTCAGCCAAAGATTAAGACCAATATTATCTGGGAAGGCAGCGGGGGGATTAAAAACTACCCATCCTGGACCGCAAGCCGGAAGGCCGACCTCAACAATTCAATATTGAGGCTGGAAAAAGGGGAACCTCAGGCACTCTCCGCACCTCCTGCTTTGTTGAGCGGAGGCTATATTTCAGCATCAGATGCCTGGCAGATTTATATTGCCCACATAGCTCAATCGCTGTGGACTGAAGTGCATGGAGCAGTAGCTTGGCACCTGGTTGATTTTCCCGATGAACAGCTTGCATATTTACTTGATAGTCGCAAATTGATGACATATCAGCCAGCCACAAACAGATACAAGTTTAACACTTATCTTATGGGTGAGATTACAGCCTGGAATCCCAGAATCTCCTATGAAGTCCTTTCCAATCTGAAAATGATTAAAGCAACCCCGCTTGAGACAATTTATGCGCTTACCAACTGGATGAGGGGGCATCTAATTCATATCTCGGGTAGTGATGATTACACTGAGCAGTACGGTTACCCGGGACCTCCGCCAGCAGACAAGGTACTATACCCTCTTGAGGGAAAGCGTCATAAAACAGCGGGTTGTTGGGGCACATCAGGTCTCTATGGAGCAGTGTTAAGAAGTGTGAACATACCTGTAGAACGTGCTAATATTAACCTGAACAACGGAACTCATAGTCGTCCAGTCTTTCCCTCTGTGGATAGAAGCATGCCACATGGGGATGATGTTTATACCGCTTTCCTTACCCCGTCAGGGGCTGTGATACCAACGTCGAAAATATTCTATACCCTGGCCCAGATGGCCACGAAATTCATAAGCCCTGCTGTGGACTGTGTCTCAGGCGAATGCAATACCATTGCTGAGCAGGCTTCTTACAATACCGGGAAAGACCATTTGCAACTTGCTTACGACTACATGGCAGATTATATCCTGTACCAATACGCCCGGTACGGTGCCGATTATCTTAATGATTCATTGCGTGGACCGCGGATTGGTGGTTCTGTTCATGAGTTTGTTAAGCCTTATTTCACCGATGCCGAAAGGGCTGCGATGGTTACTGCAGTGGAAACCAAAGTTAAAGAAATTGGAAGCGGTAACCTTGAAACAGGCAAAAGTAAGGTAATTGCAAGATGGGATCGTTTTCAACAGAACGAATAGTCAATTGGGGTTAAACCTTGAAAGCATAATTTAACAAGCGATGCTTTCAGAGTGGATCTATTTGTCTATCCCTTACAAGTCTTCCAGGTGTCAAGGGGGAAGAGGGGGTTGTAAGCGGAATCCGAAAATCGTCAAAGGGAGGGGATTATGGAGGGGGTTAAAAAGTTTCTTTGTTTTGGCCTGTTTTTGCTGATCTTAATGGTTTTTCCGGGCACACAGGCCCGGGCTGAAAAGACTGGGTCTCCGGAGGTATCCGGAAAAAAGGCGGAGACGTTGCAGGATTTCCCGCCTGCAGCTTCAAAATGCATTGATTGTCATACCAGGGAGACTCCGGGCATCGTTGCAAACTGGAAGGACAGCAGGATGGCCCGTGCCGGGATCTCCTGCTACGACTGCCATGTGGTTAAAAAGGACTCTCCAATGGCCAGCCAGTGTGAGGGAGTTAAAGAGGAGATGCCGGGAGTTTATACATCTCCCATGGTCTCACCGAAAACCTGCCGGAAGTGTCACCCCTCTGAAGTAGGGCAATTCAGCAGGAGTGCACATGCCAGGCTTGCAGGAGCGCCGGTAATAGATAAAGAGAAGTACAAAAAACTTATGTACGAGCTGGAGGGGGGCGAGTTTGCCGGCATACCGAAAGGAGACCCGCGCACCCTGGCTGCCAGGCAGAGCGGCTGCCAGATGTGCCACGGCATGGAAGTAAAACTCAAGGCCGATAAAAAACCCACTGACGACAGCTGGCCCGGCGGTATCGGCATGCGCTATCCTGACGGCGGAATCGGTAATTGCACGGTCTGCCACAGCCGGCACCAGTTCAAGGTCTCCGAAGCAAGGAAACCCGAGGCCTGTGCCAAGTGCCACATAGGTCCGGACCATCCAGACATAGAGATATATTACGAAAGCAGCCATGGCAAACTGTACCTTACCGACGGAGATAGCTGGAACTGGGACTCTCCTGCCGGCTCCTGGGAGCCCGGGGATTACTCGGCACCCACCTGTGCCACCTGCCATATGAGCGGTATCGGCGACCTGAAAACAACACACAATGTCACCGAACGCCTGAAGTGGGATATGGTACATCCACGAAGCGTGGTGCGCAGCGGCGAACGCGGTGACGGAGAGAAGGGGCGCAGGCTTATGAGGAGGGTCTGCAGCAATTGCCACAGCAAGGTCCAGACCGACAGCCACTTTGCAAAGCTGGACAGGGCTATAGGGCTTTACAATTACTATTACGACGGTGCACAGAAGATGCTGAAGGATCTTAAGGCCAAGGGGCTCCTGAAAGAAGACAAGTGGAGCGATGCCTTCCAGGAGCTTAACTATTACCTCTGGCATCATG
>BDTQ01000092.1 GCA_002898135.1 bacterium BMS3Bbin07 | reverse complement strand
GGGCAAGCTCCTCACTGTTTAATGTGGAGGCCATTACCCTCTTGTTGAATATGCTCATGGTCTCCCACGGCACCAGGAACTTTTTCTTCTTCCTCGAAACTATTAAAGACTTCACCACAGGGAGAGGCTCTCCCTTCACGATTATTATATCCCTCAGGGTGCCGAGGTTGTCCCCCTTTAAATCAAGGATCGGTTTTTTAAGGAGTTCGCTTAAGAAGAGTTCACCAAATATGGGCATAAAATCTCCTTTGGATAAAATGAATTTTACTTTAACTTTTTATTAAAGGGTATGGCAAGATGAAAAATTTTATATTGAATTTTTTCACTTGAAGAGACTGGCTTGCTTTTTTCCGGTATACTTGATATGTTAACAATATGATCTTTCTTCCCGTATCCCTGATGCTGTTTATCCTCTTTCTTTTGCTGATACCCCTCCTCTTTGCCCTTGCCCCGGCTTTGGCCTTTGCCAAGCTCGGGTTGAGTCCGGTCTGCGGGTATGTCTTTTTTATAGCCTGTCTTCTTGGAAGCAGTATAAATATTCCCGTGCACAGGGGAGAAGTCGAAGATTCCATACCCCCTGATGACGTATCCACCTTGCTGCACACTTTTATGGGCATCAAGGTTCCCCGGACAGCCGAGAGGGTAATCGCAGTAAACCTCGGGGGAGCCATACTCCCCGGCCTCCTGAGCCTTTACCTCCTGAGGCAGGTGCCTTTTACAGTAACCTTTGTGGCCACTGCCATCACGGCACTGGTTGCCTATATGCTGAGCAAGCCTGTAAGGGGTGTGGGTGTGGTCATGCCTGCCTTTGTGCCCCCGATAATCTCTGCCTCTGTGGCAATCCTGATAGCAGGGGATTATGCACCCCAGGTGGCGTATATCTCCGGTGTAATGGGTACACTGATAGGTGCCGACCTCCTGAGGTTTCATCAAATACAGAGGTTGAAGTCCACTTTCCTGAGTATTGGCGGGGCAGGGGTTTTTGACGGCATATACCTTGTCGGCCTGGTATCCGTGCTTCTTGCCTGAAGGAATCCACATTATTCAGTCCCCCAACTGAAAATCCTTTAATTTTTCCGTAAAATATTGTATTATATATAATTAACTGTTAATTTGTCTTTCTTCGATTATCTGGAGAAGAACTATAACAATGGATGGAGGTTGAAGATGTTTCGTTTTATGAAAAAATATCATGACGATATAAAGGCCGGCAAGATTACCCTGACCTTTCAGCCCTGGGACACCCTCAGGGTTCTCAGAGGCAAGATATACAGGGCATATAATCTTGGTCTTCTCAGGGTGCTTGATGTGGATTTTAAGAAACTCTCGGATATAACACCTGAGGAATTAAAGCGGTGCGGCTATAACTCTCTTGCCGTCTTTCAGAGAGAGTTTGAGGAGATGGCTGAACGGAAGGCTGATTTTGAGAAGGAGAGGGCAGTAAGGATAGAGTTTGAGTATATTGGCGAGGATATTGAGAACTACAAGAAGGCGATGGGTAATGTAAAGGACTCCGAGCTTTATAACCTCAAGGAAAAGCTCATCATTGACGACCAGAAGAACGCAATCCCCTGGATTATAAAGACACTGAGGCTGCTGAGGGAATACGATTATCTGCCTTCAAGGGACCTTGAAAAGAGGCTCAGTGTCCCTGCTGAGAGGATCAGGTATAACATGAAAAAGCTTAAGGCCCTTAATCTGATAACGAGTAATCAGATTAAGGGATACGGTATAACCCCCCTTGGAGTCAAGGTGCTGAAGACCTTGAGTTCCGAGAAGAAGAAGCTTGCCATGAAGAACGCGGGGGTGGCAGAGAGTGCGGGAGTGGCAGAGAGTGAAGGAGTGGTAGAGAGTGAAGGAGTGGTAGAGAGTGAAGGAGTGGTAGAGAGTGAAGGAGTGGTAGAGAGTGGCAGAGAGTGAAGGAGTGATATGTTCCACGTGGAACAATGGAGATAAAGGATGGTAATTTGGGCAGGATTGTTGCTGTAGCAAACCAGAAGGGCGGAGTCGGAAAGACCACAACTGCAATAAATCTTGCGGCCTCCCTTGCATTGGCGGAAAAGGATATCCTCATAATTGATGCAGACCCGCAGGGGAATTCCTCGAGCGGTCTTGGTATAGACCGGAACAATCTTGAGGGGACCCTCTACGATGTCTTTGTTGGCAGGGCTGGAATGGAGGATGTAATTGTTAGTACAGAGGTGGAGAAGCTAAGCATTGCCCCCTCTTCCATCGATCTCCTTGCTGTAGAGGTTGAGCTTGTTGACAGGCCGGAGCGGGAGACGGTGCTGGCAGAAGCCCTCAGGACGATTGCAGGCAGGTTTGAATATATCATAGTGGATTGTCCCCCCTCGCTTGGTCTTCTCACCCTCAATGCCCTTGTGGCTGCCAACTCTGTTCTTGTGCCTGTGCAGTGTGAGTACTATGCCCTTGAAGGGCTTGGCCTCCTTACCCGTACAATCAATCTTGTCAGGGACTCCTACAACCCGGCCCTGCAGATCGAGGGGATATTGCTGACCATGTTTGATTCAAGGAACTCCCTGTCGCAACAGGTGGCCCAGGAGGTGAAGAAGCACTTTGGAGACGTGGTTTATTCCACGATCATACCAAGGAATGTTACACTTAGTGAGGCCCCGGGCTTTGGCAAGCCCGTAATGCTCTATGATGCCCGTTCAAGGGGTGCCCAGAGCTATTTTCAACTTGCAAAGGAGATTTTAAGTGAAGGACGCACTCGGTAGAGGTCTTGGCGCACTGATTCCTGACCGCCGGCAGGGTGTTCAGGAGATAGAGATAAAAAAGATAAAGCCCAACCCTGAACAGCCAAGAAAGGTCTTTAACGATCAGGCCCTCAGGGAGCTGACGGCATCAATAAAAGAGAAGGGCATTCTTCAGCCCGTCATGGTCAGAAGGGCTGAAAACGGTGACTATTACCTGATAGCAGGTGAGAGAAGGTGGAGGGCTGCGGCCCTGTCAGGCCTGAAGAAGATTCCGGCCATGATTAAGGAGAGCGGGCCCGGAGAATCCCTCGAGCTTGCACTTATTGAGAATATACAGCGTGATGACCTCAACCCGATAGAGACGGCAGATGCCTTTCACAGATTGATGGAGGAGCACAAGTATACCCAGGAGGACCTCTCTAAAAAGGTGGGAAAGGAGAGGGCAACGATTGCAAACTATCTGAGACTTCTGAGGCTTCCCCCTGAGGTAAAAGGGCTTATAAATGACGGCAGGCTCAGCATGGGCCACGCAAAGGCCATTGTGTCGCTACCAACAAAAAAGGCGCAGATGGGTGCTTCACGGGCAGTAGTAAAAAAAGGGCTCAGTGTGCGGGAGACAGAGGCCCTGTGCAAGCGTCTCATGGAGAACCCGTCGGGTCAGACTAAAAAGCAGAAGGCGAAAGACCCCGATATTGCAGCCCTTGAAGAACGCCTTAAACAGTCTATGGGGACTAAGGTCCAGATAAAGCACCGTGGCAAGGCAGGCAAGATAGAGATAGAGTACTACAGCCTTGATGAGCTTGACAGGCTCCTTGAAATCCTGAGGGCTTAGTTCGTTAAAATATATCCGCAAACCGAGATTCAGAATTTATCTCATCTTTTTTTTTGCTTTATTAAACTAAGATGCACTCGTAAAAAGTCCCTAATTGTCACCCCTGAACTAA
>BDTQ01000091.1 GCA_002898135.1 bacterium BMS3Bbin07 | reverse complement strand
TCACTACATCACTACATCGCTCCATCACTCCATCACTCCATCACTCCATCACTCCATCACTCCATCACTCCATCACTCCATCACTCCATCACTCCCTGTTTTTGGGTATAATACTTGATAAAACTCACAGATTGTTATATGTTGTTAAAGAGGAGGCGATAATGCAGATTGAAGAGATCACCATGGAGGAGTTTAAGAAGGGGCTGAAGAAGACAAAGACCCTGATAATCCCCTTTGGGACTGTTGAGGAACATGGCAGGCACCTTCCGCTCAGCACAGACACTATCATAGCAGTTGAAATACTCAGACTGGTAGGGGAGAGGAAAAAGGTCTTTATTGCACCGCCACTGCATTATGGTGTCTGCACCACAACAAGGCTCCATCCAGGCACTATCTCAATCACTCCGGAGACATTGAGAAGGATAACCCTCGATATGGTCAGGGACTCATTCCGGAAGGGGATTAAAAACTTTATACTTATATCAGGCCACGGCGGCGGACTCCATATGAATGCCCTCAAGGAGGTCGCCGAGATACTGGTTGAAGAGATCAAGGGGGTCAGGATTGCAGTTGTCTCCCCATACGAATTATTATGGAAAGAGCTATCCGGCATAGCAGAGACCGAAAACGATTCTCACGCTGGAGAGATAGAAACCTCCGTGATACTCGCCCTCAGGCCTGAACTCGTAAAGGGAAGATCAAAGGAGGAGTATCCCTCATTCCCCAAACCCATGGTGGTAAAAGACAAGCTCAAGTACTGGCCCGGAGGTGTATGGGGGAATCCAGGAAAGGCCTCACGTGAAAAAGGAGAGCAGGTTATAGCGCTGATTCTTGAAAAAATAATAGATATAATAGATATGATAGAGAAATGAAAGGAGCAACCACCCTCTTACTCATCCGTCATGGCCATACTGTAGGCGGTGAAGAAAAGAGATACAAGGGACATATGGACGTCGAGCTGTCGGAGACAGGGGAAAGGGTTATACAGAGACTCACGGAAAATCTGCAAAGGCTTGATCATACCCTGGATGCCGTCTACTGCTCCGACCTCAAGCGGTCCATAAAAAGCGCCGACATACTCTCTGACACCCTGGGACTGAAACCGGTTGTGATCCCCGAGTTAAGGGAGAGGAGTTTTGGCAGGTGGGAGGGGATGAGCTTTGAGGAAATCTCAGAAGAGTATCCCGGTGAATTCGAGAAATGGAAGGCAGACCCCCTAAGATTCAGTCCCCCTGACGGGGAGAGCACCCTTGAGGTGAAGGAACGCTCCTTAGGCGCAGTCAACGATCTGATCAAAAGACATCAGGGAGAGACGTTTTCCATTGTGGCACATGGTGGCGTAAACAGGATTATCCTTTGTCATTTTATGGGGTTACCGCTTGAAAACATCTTCAGGATCGAGCAGGATTACGGATGCCTGAATATCATTGAAATATATGAAGACGGTTTTCCGGTAATCAAGCTCCTGAACGGAGCCGCAGAATGCCTGCCCCAAAGAGCCGGGAGTTGATGTGATTGAGAGAGACGCCCTTGAAAAATATTTAAAAGAGACCTATGAAGGCACAAGGCTCGTCAGGTTCGAGCGTCTCGGCTCAGGCGCACATGGCACCGGATTCTCCCTCACCTTTGATACTCCCGGGGGACAGAAGGAATACGTCATCAAAAGCCTTGCAGCAGAGGGCCTCGGGCACGATTATCCATCTGACAGGGCAGCAGTCTTTCTCCTTGCATTTGACGAATACGGAACCCTTCCACGGCATATAAAACCCCTTGATGTGCTCTCACTCCAGGCGGACGGCTCTGTAAAGTCAATCAGCGGAGGGCAGGAGTACTTTCTCCTGATGGAGAAGGCCGAGGGGGTTAATTACTTTCATGACCTCCGGGAGATGAGACAAAAGGAGAAACCCGACAGAAAAGACAGGGAAAAAATCCTGGCACTGACCGCTTATCTGAAAGAGATACACTCTGTCAAAAAAGAGTCCAGAACCCTCTACTGGAGGAAGCTGCGGGACACGGCAGGACACGGCGAATGCCTCATGGGGGTCTTTGACTCCTACCCTGACGGGGTTATAGGCTATCAGGATATGGCAGATATAGAGAAACTCTGCGTGGATTGGCGGGCAAGACTAAAACCTCTTCACAGGAGGCTCTGTCAGGTACATGGAGACTTTCATCCCGGTAATATATGGTTCAAGAACAATGAGTTTGTGCTCCTGGACCGAAGCCGCGGACCCTGGGGAGAGGCAGCAGATGACGTGACAGCCCTTACAATAAACTATATCTTCTATTCAATCATGTACTTCAACCATGTAACGGACGTCTACCTTGAGGCACTGACCCTGTTTTACAATAACTATATCGAGGCTACGGAAGATGAAACAATACTCTCAGTTGTTGCTCCCTTTTATGCATTCAGGGGCGCTGTGGTAGCACACCCTGTATTTTATCCCCAACTGACACTTGAGCAGCGCATGACTATATTCCGGTTTGTTAAAAACGTACTTGCATCCGGGAAATTTGAACCGGACAGGGTTAATGACTACCTTGCCTGATGTGTTAAAATCTGTTCAAGCTAAAAATGCCTTTATATAATATAGAGAGATGCTGAATCAAGTTCAGCATGACAGACAGAGATTTTAAGGTCACTAAATACCCTCAGGAGGAAGAGAAGATGAGAAAGGCAAGGATTGAAAGAAAGACAAACGAAACCGATGTCAGCGTTGAGATAAAGATTGATGGAAAGGGAGAACACGAGATCAACACATCCATCCCTTTTGTCGACCATATGCTCTCGCTTATGGCCCACCACGGCCTTTTTGACCTTCAAGTAAAGGCAACCGGAGATATAGAGGTGGACTACCACCACCTGATGGAGGATATCGGCATCACGATCGGCAGCGCCTTAAACAAGGCACTCGGAGAAAAAGAGGGGATAAGGAGATACGGTTTTGCCAGGATTCCCATGGATGAAAGTCTTGCAGAGGTGGTCATAGACCTGAGTGGCAGGTCATACCTTATTTATAAGACCCCACCGTCAAAGGGCAGCCTCAGGGACCTTCCAGTGGCACTGTTTGAGGATTTTTTCAGGGCGCTCTCCACTCATGCAATGATGAATCTACATATAACAGTACAGTACGGAAGGGACCTTCATCACATTTATGAGTCCATATTCAAGGCTTTTGGAAGGGCGCTGAATGATGCCACTGCAATGGAGGGAGGGAGAAAAGGGGTTCCCTCTACCAAGGGAAAACTCTGAGCAACTTCTTGATTATATAATAAATGGTGCCGAAGGGGGGAGTCGAACCCCCACGGAGTTACCCCCACAAGACCCTGAACCTTGCGTGTCTACCAATTCCACCACTTCGGCATTTAAAAAAACTATTGTATCATATTATACCCGGATCCAGTGATAAAAAGCCTCAATTATCGGAAGGAAGCGATATGATAGAAAATTTATTACCACTGACTCACCACACCCATAACAGCCCTCTGACACTCTTCGGCCGCCTCTTTCAGCCTCCAACTCCTTTTGTCCCTGTCCTCCACCATATTGCTTATCCCCCGTATCTCCAAAAAGGGCACGCCGTAAAGCATACAGATATGGGCCACTGACGCCCCCTCCATGTTCTCACATATTGCCCTGTATCTC
>BDTQ01000090.1 GCA_002898135.1 bacterium BMS3Bbin07 | reverse complement strand
CTCTCTGCAAACCTGACGGCCCTGAAGGCACGTGTAGGGTCTTCTACAAAACTGAGGTTATGCAAAACCCTTATGGTCTTCTCCCTGAGGTCCCGCTGGGCGCCGAAATAATCGATTAACTGTCCAAAATCCCTGGCGTTGAGTTTCACTGCAATCGCATTTATCGTAAAATCCCTCCTGTAAAGGTCTTTCTTGATCGAAGAGGTCTCCACCTTTGGAAGCATGGCAGGTGCTTCATAGTACTCCGTCCTTGCAGTTGCTATGTCCACAGTAAAGCCGGGTGCCGGCATCTTCAGCCCCGCCTTTTCAGTAAATCTGATCTTTGCCGTGTTGAACCTCTTGTGGGTAATAAGCTTGACCCCCTGTATCTGCCCGGCAAGTCTCCCGGCAAACTCGATCCCGTCACCCTCAACAACAATATCTATATCAAGGTTTTTTTCGCCCATCAGCAGGTCCCTCACCGAGCCGCCGACAAGGTATACGTTATAGCCAAGCGTGTCTGCCACATCTCCGGCAAGCCTGAGTAAGGCCACTATCTCGTTGGGGAAACGTTCAATAACCAACCTGGATATATTCTTTCCCATGGCGGGTTTCTCTATCAGGCCTTCCTTCTGTATCCTGCTCCTGCGGAGTGTCTCCTCGTAGAGGTCCCTGAGGAGGTCCGTCCTTGTGATGGCCCCGACTACCCTGCCGCTGTCAATAACAGGCATGAACCGCTGGTTCTGCTCTATCATCACGGACTCCACCTCCGTTACAGGGGCCTCCGGGTATGTTACCCCTGCATCGGTTGTGGCAAACTCATAGGCCCTGTTACGGCCAAATCCGTGAAACAACGCCTTTTCCACTATCTCCCTTGATAGAAGCCCGTAGTATTTCTCGCCCTTCAGCACAGGCAGGACATTAACCCCGTATCTGGTCATGACAGACTCTGCCTTTTTTATGGTGGTCTTCCACTGTATGGAGATAACAGGGGCGGTCATTATGTCCTTTGCCTGCCTCTGGGGCTTAACGGTCTCCTTTATCTTCCTGATCAGTCTCTCTTCAATCACCTCAAGGGGTTCGTCCCTGAGGGTTGCAGAAGCCGCAACCGGATGCCCGCCTCCTCCAAACTCCCCAAGCACCTCAGCCACATCAAGCTCGGGCACCCGGCTCCTGCCGACCATCACCACCTTGCCTTCCATTGCAAGGAGCATAATCAGGGCATCAACATGCTCCATATCCATAATCCTGTGGGCAAGATGCGCCACATCACCAAAGTACTCATCCCTCGAAGCCTTTACGATGCGTATCCTTATGCCGTAGATGAGCAATTCCCTTGACGAGGCTACCAGTTCGTTCAGGAGTTTAAGTTCCGCCTTGCTCAACTCCGCCTTTATGTATTCCGACACTATATTAAGATTTGCACCGTTCCTGAGGAGATAGGCAACTGCAAGGAGGTCCCTCTCTGTTGTGGAGGGAAACCTCAGTGAACCGGTCTCCTCGTAGATGCCGAGGCAAAGGACGGTTGCATCCATCGGAGTAATGGGGATTTTTTGCTCTTTTATTATCTCTGTAAAGATCGTTGCAGTGGCGCCTGTATCCTCGACAACCTCAACCTCGCCCCTCAGGTCCTTTTCTGTAATGGGATGGTGGTCGTAGATATGGATTTTTACCTTTCCGGAGAGTGCAATCTCACTAAACGGACCGAGCCTGTGGGGGTTTTTGGTATCTACAATGATCAGACGGGTTACACGCTGAAGGTCTATCTCCCTGACTTTTTTGATCTCGAGCGGCTCAAAAGTCTGGAGGAACTCTCTGACCTTCCTCTCCTGCGAGCCCGGGAAGACAGGTATCGCCTCATGATAGATCTTTTTTGCGCCGAGCATGGAGGAAAGACAGTCGAAATCTGCATTAACATGGCAGACGATCAGGTCCATAAAGATAGGATAACCTATCCGTCAGCCTTTTTTCTGAGTTCCCTGCTTACCTTTATCCTGTCCCGTCCACTGGATTTTGCCGCGAATAATGCGGTGTCGGCCAGGGTTATAAGGTCATCGGGGGTGTGTATATTATGTACAGGCCAGCAGGATATACCGATGCTTGAGGTAATCCTTTCCTTTCCGATTTTCCTGAATCTGTGCTCCCTGATAAAGGTCCTCAGTCTTCCGGCCTCTTTCTCTGCACCGTCAAGCGGTGTCTGTGGGAGTAAAATAATGAACTCCTCACCTCCGTAGCGGGCAAAGACGTCGCTCTTTCGAACATGTCTCCTTACGAGCTGCGCAAACTCCCTGAGCACCATATCACCCATCCGGTGGCCATAAGTATCGTTTATCTTCTTGAAATGATCGATATCAAGCATTATGCAGGAGATGGGATCTCCGTAACGCTCGGCCCGGCTGAACTCCTCTTCCAGCCGGTGATAAAAGTATCTGATGTTATATACACCTGTAAGGTAGTCTGTTATGGCGAGTTTCTCAAGCCTTGCCTTTTCATTTTCGAGCTTTTCAAAGAGAAAGGCATTATAGAGGACATTGGCGGATACATTTGCAATTGCATTGCAGAGGTTAATCTCCCTTTTGGTAAAACATGACCTGACCCTTGATGTCCTCAAAAAAAGAGTTCCTATAATCTCATCCCTGTAAATAATCGGAATTACAACTATCGAACGAATACCGAGGGGTTCAATGGCAGATCTCACGGATTTCATAATCGGGTCTTCCATTGCATCCTGTATTACTATGGGTTTTTTACATATCAGGGCCTTTTTTATCTCGGGATACTTTTTCAGGTCAAGCTTTATGTTGGACATTTTCGGGTCTTCAAAGGAAGACACCACATGGGCATACCTCTTCTCACCAAAACCGATACTGATTACCGAACAACGGGAGACCTCTATCATCTCGCTCAATTTCTTGACAACAAAGTAAAGGACCTCCCTCGGGTCAAGGGTAGAGGAGATAAGATAGGAAAGCTCAACAATCGCCTCAAGGTCTCTCTTTTCAGCATAGAGCCTCTCAAACCAGCTCCTCTTTTCAAGGGCCGTCTTGAGCTTCACATCAAGGTCTTCCTCATAAAAGGGCCGCATAAGATAATAATCTATGTTGTGCTGCAGCACCCCTTTGAGGCCTTTGGGAATGTTACCCGATATAAGTGCAACTGTCGGGATACTGAGTTCCTTCACCTGCAGATCCTTAGTCCCGTTTGGAAAACCAATGATAAGGGCGTCAGGTGTTGCAGTCTCAAGCTTCTCATAAAGTTCATCTGCAGAGTCAAGGAAGAGGGGCTTCATGCCTTTTCTCTTGCGAAAAAAACTCTTAAGGAACTTCAGTCCCTCAGGTTCCTTTTCATATACGAGTACGTTAATTTCCTTTTTCCCTGACATTCTTTGAGAAGTATAGCAAAAAAGAGTCTTTTCCTTCATCTTTTATTATTTTTTTCAGGATTGCCGGGCCATACCCGCATATTACGGCTTTTTTAAAGCCCCCCCCTGCTTTACAAATCTCTCAAAATCCTTCAATGTACGGGTATTTAAAATATCCCCTCG
>BDTQ01000089.1 GCA_002898135.1 bacterium BMS3Bbin07 | reverse complement strand
GGCAGCAAAACTCCCTGCCGCACACACCAATGCCGCCGATCAACTTTGACTCGTCCCTCACACCAATCTGGCGCATCTCTATCCGCGTTCTGAACCTGGACGCAAGGTCCTTGACAAGCTCCCTGAAATCAATCCTGCCGTCAGCGGTAAAATAAAAGATCACCCGCTTCCTGTCAAGGGTAGCCTCCGTACTTACAAGCTTCATCGGAAGCCCCCTTGCAGCTATCCTTTCAAGACAGTGACGCCTTGCCTCAGCCTCAAGCTCACAGTTACCCTCCGCAGCCTTGATATCCTCCTCAGTGGCCTTTCTGACTACCGGCTTGAGTTCCTTGGGAGGCTTTGCCGCTGAACCTTTCCTCTCACTCGCCTCATCCCGGGAATCACCCTTTTGAGTCTGTGAATTTTCAGAAACTTCCTGCACAACCGTCCCTATAGTAAGCCCGAACATGGACTCCACAACCACCTTGTCACCCTTTTTCAGCTCAAGCTCGCCGGGGTCAAAGCTGTATATCTTGCCGCACGGTTTAAACCTGACCCCGACAGCGGGATGGGTCTTCACTCCATTTTCGTCTTTATCATTGACTGACACACTCATAACTCTCCCTCAAATCAGAATTAAATTACCGCAATGCACAGAGAACCCCGGCGCCCCCGGCGTACTATGCAGCGAATTATTTATGTTACGCGGTTAACAAACATCGACTTTATATAATTCGACACTATCGACGTATTCAGGTTAAACCTGAAGTGAGCCATCAGGAGACTAACCTCGGAATAAAGTCTCAGCATCTCTTCCAGCTCCATACTCCTGCTGATTGCGGATATCTCGCTTTCAAGCCATCTGTTTATAAGCAATCCCCTGTCATCAGGGTTTATCTTCATAACTATCATATCCCTCAGCACCATCAGGAAGAGATTACACCACTGGTCCATATCAGTCCTGTCCTTCCACTGAAACGACAACCCTCCCCCGACAATATCATGCACCATGCCGCTGATCGTATCCCTCGCCATAGCCCCCTCTCCCTGAATAGCCACACCCGGGCGTCCCATTGAAAATGCCGCCAGGGACTCCAGGGTCTCTGCATCAAGCCCACTGACTTTCCTGCTGATAACCTCCCTGCAGGCACCAATGCTCAGGGGCGAAAACCTCACCACAAAACACCTTGACCTGATGGTATCCAGCAGCCTGTCAGGGGCCATTGTTACGAGTATTATCACACTGTCAGGCGGCGGCTCCTCCAGGGTCTTCAGAAATGCATTGGATGCCGACGGATTCATGCACTCCGCACCATCTATTATAACCACTTTTTTTCTGCCCTCATAGGGTGTAAAAGATAAAAACTCCTGTACCTCCCTTATTGTGTCAATCTTTATAAGGCCACTGTCAGCCTCTACGACCTTAAGGTCCGGATGGAGGAGAGAGGAGAATTTCCTGCAGGAGCTACAACTGTCACAGGCATCCAGATATTCGGGTTGCGGGCTGCGGGCTGCGGATTGCGGGTTACGAGTTGCGAGTTGCGGGTTGCGGGTTACCTTTACGGGGTTGAGACAGTTAACCGCCCCGGCAAATTCAATTGCAGCGAGTCTCTTGCCTATCCCGCTCTCACCGGTAAAGAGATAGGTAGTTGCAACCCTTGCCGTCCCGATCGAGCCAAGGAGTATATTTTTAGGCCTGTCGTGGCCTGTTATGGCATTTAACAAACTCATTCACCAAACCCATGGGAGTCACTTCAATCTATCGCAGAGAAGACCGAGATCGCGGAAACCTTCAAATACAAAACAAACCTTCCTCAATGCTTATATATAAAATCGCAGCACAAGCCTCTCACTTCTCTGCAACCCTTCCAAGGCTCACAATCCGGTCATCAGGGTCAACATCCATCAGTTTTACACCCTGGGTATTCCTGCCAAGGAGAGAGATATTTCCGGCCCTTGTCCTTATCAGTTTCCCTGCATTGGTTATCATGACTATCTCGTCATCATCCCTCACCTGCAGAAGCCCCACGGCCCGGCCTATCCTGTCGGTAACCTTTATGGATATAACACCCCTGCCTCCACGTTTATGAGCAGGGTATTCCTCAACCTTTGTCCTTTTACCGTAGCCCCGCTCTGTAACCGTAAGTATCGCCGTCCTCTCCTGCACCACCACGGCAGAGACCACCTCATCATCAGGGCCAAGCCTTATGCCCCTGACACCCCTGGCAGTCCTTCCCATGGGTCTTGCATCCTCCTCCTTGAACCTTGCTGCAAGCCCGTCTCTCGTGCCTATAAGGAGGTCATTGATGCCTGATGTCATCTTTACGGCTATAAGCTCATCCTCTGCATCAAGGCTTATTGCGATAATTCCCCTTCCCCTTGGATTGCTGAAGTCATGAAGGGGTGTCTTCTTGACAGTACCCTTCTTTGTAAACATCACCAGATAGCCTTCCCTGAAATCTTTTACGGGAATGGCCGTCGTGATCCTCTCGCCTTCCTGCAGTTGCAGGAGGTTTACGATCGCCTTGCCCCTTGCGGCCCTGCCTGCCTCGGGTATCTGATAAATCTTCAGCCAGTAAAGCCTGCCGAGGTTGGAGAAGAAGAGCATATAATCATGTGTTGAGCCGATAAAGAGCTGCTCAACATAATCCTCCTCTCTCGTCTCCATCCCGATGAGGCCTTTTCCGCCTCTTCTCTGGCTACGGTATTCACTGAGGGGGTTACGCTTGACATATCCCCTGTGGGATATGGTAATGACCATCTCCTCTTCAGTAATCAGGTCTTCAATGGTTATCTCTTTGGTAGCGGCCATTATCTCGGTCCGCCTGTCGTCACCGTATTTCTCCTTCATCTCAAGGAGCTCGTTCCTTATTATGTCATTAACCAGAGACTCACTTGCGAGTATCGACTTCAGCCTCTCTATCTCCTTCATCGTCTCCTCATAATCGTTGATTATCTTGTCCCTCTCCAGCCCGGTCAGTCTCTGGAGTTTCATATCAAGGATAGCCTGTGACTGGACGGCAGAGAGGGGATACCTCGTCATCAGCCCTGTCTTGGCCTCCTGGGGATTCCTTGAGGCCCTTATCAGGTTTATAATCTCATCCAGGTAATCAAGGGCTATCTTCAGACCCTCAAGGATATGCGCCTTCTCCTCAGCCTTTCTCAGTTCAAAGCGCGTTCTGCGGAGGATTACCTCCCTGCGGTGCTGGATAAAGTATGTGAGAATCCTTTTAAGGCTCATTATCCGGGGCTGCCCGCCGACAAGGGCAAGCATGATTATGCCGAAGGTGTTCTGCATCTGGGTCTGTTTATAAAGGTTATTCAGTACAACCTGGGGCATCTCACCCCTCTTCAGCTCGATTACAACCCTTATACCGTCCCTGTCCGACTCATCCCTCAACTCCGAGATACCCTCTATCTTCTTGTGCCTGACGAGTTCGGCAATCTTCTCAATCAGCCTTGCCTTGTTCACCTGATATGGCATCTCCGTCACTATTATCTGCTCCGGCCCTTTCT
>BDTQ01000088.1 GCA_002898135.1 bacterium BMS3Bbin07 | reverse complement strand
TACAATATACTGCAGAATACCTATGCCGTTCTCTCAGACACCGGCAACTGGTTCATGTGGGATGAACATGCCATTGTCGACGGCGGAACCCCGTGGGCCTGATGGATTGACAATTGACAATTGACGATTTTTAAATCTGAGGCTGAATAAATCCTACCTCAACCCAAGGACATCAAGCATATCGTACAGTCCCGGATTACGGCCATAGACCCATAGCGCGGCCCTTACTGCCCCTGCAGCAAAGGTATCCCTGCTTGATGCCTTGTGGGTAATCTCTATCCTCTCACCGGTTCCTGCAAACATGACGGTATGTTCCCCCACAATATCACCGGCCCTGATGGTCTGAATCCCGATCTCCTTTCTGCCCCTCTCACCAATAAATCCCTTTCTGGCATATATAGCTACCTCATCAAGGTTCCTTCCAAGTGCCTCGGCTACCACCTGGGCTAACTTAAGGGCGGTGCCGCTGGGGGCATCCTGCTTCATCCTGTGATGTGCCTCTATTATCTCTATGTCATAGTCATCGCCAAGGACCACTGCAACATCCTTTAGTACCTTAAATAAAAGGTTCACGCCTACAGACATGTTTGGCGCCATAACACAGGGAATATTTCGTGCAAGCGCCCTGACTTCCTGCATATCCTCCTTACTGAAGCCTGTAGTCCCTATGACCATCGCCTTTCCCTTCTCTGACGCAATCCTGAGATTGTGAATCGTTGCGTTGACTGATGTGAAATCAATCACTACATCGGTGTCGTCAATCATATCCTCGACTTTATCGCCAAGCGGGATATTGACCTCGCCCGTTCCGATAATAACCCCTATATCCTGTCCAATCTTCTCATGTCCCTTGCGTTCAAGTGCCCCCACAAGGTTTATCTCGGGGTGATCAATGCACAGGGCGGCAATCCTGATTCCCGTCCTTCCCGTGGCTCCGGCAACTGTTACATTTATCATGGCTTTCCTCCTCCGTCAAACTCAGGTCAACTATCATAACAAATATCCTTTTAACATGAAAAGGGTCTATTTACAGCCGGGAAATAAAGGCGGAGTTTAATGTTAAAATACTGAAATGACCGAGAGAGAAAAGCCCTTCCCGGCCCTGTATGTTCAGAACTTCAGACTCTTCTGGATTGCCCAGGTGATATCCCTGTCGGGTTCCTGGATGCACCAGATGGCACAGGGATGGCTTATCTACCAACTAACGCGCTCTCCCCTTTATCTCGGTATAGCCGGAGCTGCCCTGACGCTGCCGGTGCTTATGTTTACCCTCTTTGGGGGCATTATTGCCGACAGGTATTCGAAAAGGAATATTCTCATTGTTACACAGACCTTAAGCATATTTCCTCCCCTGATACTTGGAACCCTCACGTATACCGGGACTGTAAACGTCTGGCATGCAATATTGACAGCCTTTCTTATGGGCACTATCAACGCCTTTGACATACCTGCCAGGCAGTCCTTTCTGATCGAGATGGTCGGCAAGGGTCACCTCCTTAACGCAATAGCCCTCAGTTCAGCGGCCTTCAATGGCGCACGCATACTTGGCCCCCTGATTGCCGGTCTAATCATCTCCTGGGCCGGACTCCCGGCGTGTTTCTATATAAATGCCCTGAGCTTTATACCTGTGGTTTTTGTACTGAAGATGATGGCAATAAAGGGAACCGCAAGAACAGGCAGTTCAAAAGGTTTTTTTGGTGAATTCAAGGAAGGGATACATTTTATTCTGAAACAGCAGGATATACTGACGCTGATCCTGACAATAATGGTATTCAGTCTCTTCGGCATACCTTTCAGCCAGTTCTTTCCAGTCTTTGCAGAGGACATATTAGGTGTAGGCGCAAAAGGCCTGGGATACATGATGAGTTCTGCCGGAGCCGGTGCTTTTACTGCGGCGATGGTCATTGCCTTCAGGGGCAGGATCAGGAACACACGCAGGTATATGTCCATTGCAGCCCTTATGTTCCCTGCTACGCTGGTCGCCTTCTCTCTGAGCAGGTCTTTCTCCCTGTCCATCATTATCCTCATCACCATGGGCTGGGCAGCGGTCAGCTTTCTTGCCACAGCAAACAGTTCCATACAGGAGAATGTAAGAGATGGACTGAGGGGCAGGGTTATGAGTGTCTATTCCCTCGTCTTTCTTGGAATGGCGCCTATCGGCAGCGCCGTAATAGGGTATATTGCAGATAAAATCGGTACCCCCCAGGCATTAACTGCAGCCGGTACGGTCTGCCTGATTGCAGGCAGCGTCTTTTTCCTGAGGACAAGGGGGAGGGATTGACGATTGACAACTTCTGATTGACTATTGCAGCTATTTTGACAGAAAAAAGGAACAGGGTCTCATTCTATCCGCCCTCTCCAATCTCACTCAAGACTTTACGGTAGAACTCCTCTCCATATCTAACCCCTTGAGCTATCATCTTATCCCAAACAGGCTTTACTTTATCTATAAGTCCCTTTTTTCTTGCAGCAATAAGCAGTCCTACAGTTCCTATAAGGGGCAAGTTGAGCATCATCGCCACCTTTCTTGCGCTCAGCTCATCTATAATGACAAGACTTGCTTTAAGCTCTTTTGAAAGGATTATAACTTCAGATTCCCCCCTGTCTAATGTTGGCATAAGAAGTTCAACATCACTTTTGGATTTAACCGCTCCAACGTTTATCCACTTGCAATGTTTGATGCTCTTAACATCTGCCTTTTTATATTCAAACAGTTCCCTTGATACTTCCTCAGGAATAAGGATTTCACCAACAATCTGATGAAATAGTTCAAGTTTGCCTATCCTGGAGAAAGATATAATAGGAGTAGCATCAGAAACAATCAGCTTTTTCAACTGATTAACTCTCCAAGTCTCTTGACTCCTTCAAGTTCTTCCCCAACAGCACTTTCATCATAGTCAAAAAGAACAACCCCTTCAGAAACAAGAAAGTCCATAAAGTCAAACCTGTTCATGCCGGCAAGCTTAGCAGCCTTACCCATAGACAAACGCTTCTTTTTAAAATACTGAAGTGCCAGGAACCGTCTCATATCAAGTTCCAATCCCTTAACTCCTACTTTCAAAGAGGCTAATACATCTTCAGGCACATTGAAGGTTATTTTTTCAGTTTTCATAACACCTCCACTGGTATAATGTACATTAAGTTTGCTTGCTCCGATTTCTAAATAGTGTCTGTAGTATATAGTCGAACAGTTGTTGTTTTTCCGTCATTCCAGCTCCTGTTCTCCACAGTATTACGAAGGATGAACGTTCGGAACCGTTTTTTTAAGAGGGGATTCCCGACTCGCTCCACTTGCGGGAACGACAAATAACCATAGTGTATACACAGACTCTACTTAGCATTATACCACAAAAAAAAGGAATCCCGGCATGACTTTTGGAAAAAGAAATTGCTTTTAAAGGAAAATATCCAGTCCTCACCCTTTAAGGAACTAAAAAAAGGAAGCAAACAACGTCAACCAATAAATACCTAACGGTGCCCTTAAAAAAAAC
>BDTQ01000087.1 GCA_002898135.1 bacterium BMS3Bbin07 | reverse complement strand
GTAAGACCTTACGGAGACATGTCCTGTGCCGGGAGACCCACCCATCCCGATGCAGGGCCCACATGAGGCCTCGAGCATCCTTGCCCCGGCGGCTATCATATCCGACAGGGAGCCATCCCGTGCAATCATCTCATAGACCTGTTTTGACCCCGGATTTATATGAAGGCTCACATGCTCGGCAATCCTGTTCCCCCGCAGGATCGATGCAACCGCTCTCATTGCCTGATAGGAGGAGTTTGTACAGCTTCCGATACATACCTGATGGACCTTTTTGCCCGAGATATCCCTTATCCTGACAACATTGTCCGGACTATGTGGCTGGGCAATCAGTGGCTCAAGGCCGCTCAGATCTATCTCGACAATCCCGTCATATTCAGCACCTTCGTCTGCCCTGAGTTCTGACCAGTCTTCCCCCCTGCCCTGTGCCCTGAGAAAGTGCGCCGTCCTTTCATCAGCCGGGAAGACGGATGTGGTAGCGCCAAGCTCCGCTCCCATGTTGGTAATGGTCGCCCTTTCCGTCACATTGAGGTCAGAGACCCCTGGGCCGCCATACTCAAAAATCTTTCCCACTCCGCCCTTGACAGTAAGCCTCATCAGGAGTTCAAGGATGACTTCCATGGCCGTAGACCAGGGCCGCCTGAGCCTGCCTGTAAGACTGACAAGCACCACCTCCGGCATCTTTATCTCAAAGGGCATCCCTGCCATAGCCGTGGCGGCATCAAGCCCGCCAACCCCGATGGCAATCATACCCATGCCGCCGTTTGTCGGTGTATGGCTGTCGGTTCCCAGGGCAATCCAGCCCGGGCTTGCAAACCTCTCAAGATTGACCTGGTGACATATGCCGTTGCCGGGCTTTGAAAACCAGGCGCCGAACCTTGTTGCAGCGGTCTGCAGAAAAAGATGGTCATCAGGATTCATGTGGTTGGACTGGATCATATTATGGTCAACATAGCTTACCGCAAGGGGCCCCTTCACCTTTTCAACCCCCATGGCCTCAAACTGTAGCCAGGCCATGGTGCCTGTGGCATCCTGCGTATAGACTTCATCCACTCTCAGGGAGACGGTTTCACCTTTTTTAAGCTCACCCTTTACAAGATGAGATTCAAATATTTTCTGTACAATATTTTTCCCCACAACTTCCTCCATAGCAAGAATTTTTCATTGTCTAAATCAGTTAAAAATGCTATACTTAGCGTATATTTTGTGA
This sequence comes from bacterium BMS3Bbin07, assembly GCA_002898135.1. Taxonomy (GTDB): domain Bacteria; phylum Nitrospirota; class Thermodesulfovibrionia; order Thermodesulfovibrionales; family JdFR-85; genus BMS3Bbin07. Next base: position 2,264 of record BDTQ01000087.1, on the reverse strand, counting down.
CAGGCCGGTTTATTTTAACACTTGGATGCATATAATGACCATGGGTTGGTCTAAAAGATAATCTTAAATTTCAAGGGAGGTCTCAGGTGAAAAAATTTGGTCTTTTAATCTCCTTACTGGCAGTCTTTGCGGTTCTACTCCTTATCACGCCAGGCAGGACCTACGCACTCGGTCTTGAGGCAGCAGCAGGATTCTGGAATCAGGCCCCATCAGGTGATCTGCAATACAGTGGCGCCCTGGGTGAGGGAACTAAACTTAACCTTGAAGAGGACCTTAACTATGCCAGCAAGGCCAGACCCTATCTCAGGGTAAAGGCTGACCTGCCCCTCTTTCTTCCGAATATCTACTTCATGGCAACCCCGATGAAGTATGAAGGCAGTGGGTCCAAGGATGTCAGTTTTAAATTCGGTGATAAAGAGTTTAACGCAGGAGCATCCTTTAATTCAGTACTGAAGGCGGACCACTATGACATTGCGGTTTATTATTCCCTGCCCTTTCTCAACACTGCCACTGCCGGCAGTCTCAATGTGGAATTGGGGTTAAACCTGAGGATTATTGACTTTGAAGCAAATATCTCCCAGGGAGCCCTGTCGGAATCTGCAAACTATACCCTTCCGATTCCGATGGTCTATGCCGGCGTTCAGTTAGAGCCGGTTGATTTGTTCAGCATTGAGGCGGAGATAAGGGGAATTACATACGGCTCAAACAGTTATTATGACCTTATAGCCAGGATGAAGGTAAAACCCGTAGGCCCTGTCTTTATTGCCGGCGGATACAGATATGAAAAGATCAAGATAGACCATAATGACGTAAAGGCATCCATGGAATTTAAAGGACCATTCATAGAGGCAGGTGTAAGCTTCTGATTTCGGGTAATTTTTAAGCAAAACACACACTTCCCGGATATCAGGGAAGTGTGTGTTTTTATTGTAAAAGCTTTTTGTTGGGGGGATATAACCGTCACTTTGTAATCCAGCAGTCACATTTTGGGCAATTTTCATATTTTCTTCATCTTTTTATGTAAATATTTACAGGTACTGTTTAATAAATTCAGAATCAGGATTAAGAGAAGAGGGGGTAGGGGGATGGCCAAGAAGGGTAAATACAGGAAGCAAAAGGTTTCCGACAAGAAAAGCAAACCCCCTGTCCTCTGGATTGTCTTTGCCCTTTCAGTACTCATCCTTGTACTTGCTGTTACCGGCAAGATTCCTTTTACCAACTCTCAGAAAAACAACGGAAAATCCTTTTCTGTCAAGGGGGGAGAGACACGTCCTGTGATGGATCCTTCAATGTTTACAGGTCTGACCCGTGCAGCCTATGCAGCGGCCCGGGAAAATCCGGAGGTTTTGGACCAGGTCTACTGCTACTGCAACTGCAGTGAGCCCCCCTTCTATCACAAGAGCCTCCTGAGCTGCTTTACAGGAAATCACGGGGCGGGTTGACTGCTCTGCCAGCAGGAGGCCTTGAGGGCTTCCCAGGTTTATAAGGAAGGGAAAAAACTTGAAGAGGTCAAGGCAACGATAGACAGGGAATTCGGGATGTAGGATTCAGACAGGCCTTTGGGTTTCAGTTTGGGATGTGCTGAGTATGTGTTTTATGAGGTGGAGTCTCTCCCGAAGACTGAGTTCAAAGTAAACATTACTCTCCATCAGGATTCCTACAATCTCTTTTGCCTCACGTAAGACCATAATAAACACACTCCTTAATTCTTTTATCGGCTGTTAGAACAAAAAATTTAATAACAACAATTTAGAAGCAATTATTATGCCAGCGTTCTGCAATCCTGGGTTGATTAATTTAAGAGGCACAAAAACGTGCGCTCTTTGAGCCCCGTATGTTAACATATTCACCATGCGTGCATATGACATCATAAAAAAGAAGCGGGACGGGGGGTGTCTGAACAAAGAGGAGTTTCAGTTCCTCATAAAGGGATACCTCTCTGGAGAGGTGCCTGATTACCAGATATCGGCATTTTTAATGGCGTCATTCCTCAGGGGTCTCAATGAAGAGGAGACCATATTGCTTACGGACGTAATGCTCCGCACAGGACATATACTCGACCTTACCGAGATGGATGACCCCAGGATAGACAAACACTCAACAGGCGGGGTCGGCGACAAGGTAAGCATCATCCTTGCACCCCTTGTTGCAGCTGCTGGTCTTACCGTGCCCATGATATCCGGCAGGGGACTCGGTCACACGGGGGGCACACTCGATAAGCTTGAATCCATTCCAGGGTTCAGAACAGAGATGAGCATTGCTGA
>BDTQ01000086.1 GCA_002898135.1 bacterium BMS3Bbin07 | reverse complement strand
GTAAAAACTTTCCGAAAAAAGAGACCTCCTCAGGAGGTTTAACATTTATAACTACACCCTTGTTTTCAAGTTCTGAAAGGAGTCCTTCGCCTTGAAAGGAAGGCAGAAAGGTACGGAAGTATTTTGCATCTGCAGATTCTTTTTGGCCCGGCAAAGGTATCTTGATTCCCTTGACAAACTCCCCGCTGACCTGCAGTTCCTTGATGGTTACGGATTTTATATTCCCTGCGTTGAGTTGTTCAATAAAGCGGCTGTAACTGATCTCATACTGTTCCGGGACTTCCGGGTGATAGAATTGTCCCCAGAAGAATAAAAAGACAACAATGAGTAAAAGGGCAATGCCGAATCTCCATTCCGGCCTTTTAAGCTTGTCAGTTATGGTTTCCTTGATGTCAGTCATATATTAACCGGTGTTGGGTCGTATTGTACTATAGTTTACTCCCGGGACCTCACCTATTTCAATACCCCCCCTAACCATCTTCGAGTTTCGCCATCAGGTTCGCGTATAACTTCTTCACGTAGGCCTTCTCCTCTTCGGGGTCGAGTTCCTCAAACCTGTCGATCCGGCTGACTACCTCTTCAGGTATCTCCTCTAAAAACCTGGAGGGAACGGAACGCGTCTTCTTTCCATACTTCAACCTCTGCTCTGTATACGTAATGTAGAGCTCGTCCATTGCCCTTGTTATTCCCACATAGAAGAGCCTTCTCTCTTCCTCTATCCCTTTATCCGCTGATTTCCTGTGCGGCAGTATATCCTCCTCCGTGCCTGCGATAAATACCACAGGGAACTCCAGTCCCTTTGAAGAGTGGAACGATATCAGGGTTACACCCCGCCCCCCCTTTTCCTGCTTCTCCTTAATCAGGTCTGTGAGGGCCATTGTCTCAAGAAACCCGTGGAGGGAGGGCGAATCCTCCCCCGATTCATAATGGGTTATGGAATCGACTAATCCATTGAGGTTTTCTATCTTTCTGAAAGCCGTCTCAGGGGTTTTATAGAGCTTGATGATATAATCCCTGTAGTCGATCTCATCGATCAGGGCCTTGAGGGTATTGCCCATCTCTCTGCCCTTCATGAAGATGTCTCGGTAACGGCTGATAAGTTCAAAAATGCTTTCAGCCGATGTGGCTGCCTTTTGGCTCAGACCCTCAATCCCGGCTGCTTTCCCGAAGGCTTCAAGAAGACCTGTGGAGCCGTCCCGCGCGTGATCCAGAAGCAGGACAAGGGCTGCCTGTCCGATCCCCCTCTTCGGTGCGCTGGCCGCCCTCAGGAGGCTCTGGTCGTCTGTGGGGTTTGCTATGATCTTGAGCCAGGCCGTGAGGTCCTTGATCTCCTTGCGTTCGAAATAACTCGTCCCGCCTACTACAGAGTAAGGTATCCTCTGCCTCCTCAGGGCCTCTTCAAAAGGCCTTGAGAAGATATTCGCCCTGTAAATGACGGCGATATTCTCTGCCGGCATATCTTTATCGCACATTATCATCGATATCTTGTTGACTATCCAGTCAGCCTCGTCTTCCGTATCAATGGCTTTGAATATATTGACCCTGGGGCCGTCGCCCCTGTCTGTCCATAGGGATTTCTCCATCCTCCTGCTGTTGTTCCCAATCACCCCGTTTGCCGCCTTGAGGATATGGCCGACGGAGCGGTAGTTCTGTTCGAGCCTTACCGTTACAGTGCCCGGAAAGTCTTTTTCGAAATTAAGGATGTTACTGATGTCAGCGCCCCTCCAGCCGTATATGGACTGGTCGTCGTCCCCGACTACGCAGAGGTTTCTTCTCTCTCCTGCAAGGAGTTTGATAAAGTCATACTGAACGCGGTTCGTATCCTGATACTCGTCGACCATCAGATACCTGAACCGCTCCCTGTAACGTTCAAGGACGTCTGGATGCTCTCTGAAGAGTCTCAGGGTGAGCAGGAGCAGGTCATCAAAGTCGAGGACGTTCATAGACTTCAGTGCCTCAAGATACCGGGGATAAATCATTGCCAGGGCCTCTTCTATCGGATCTCCGGATACAGCGGCATCCGGGGGGGCGAAATCATTCTTTATCCTGCTGATCCTCTCCAGGAAGGATTCGGCCTTAAAACTCTTGTCGTAGAATTTAATGTCCGACAGTATGCTTCTCAGCAGTGAAACCTGCTCCGAGGTGTTGTAGATGGTAAAATCTTTTCTGTATCCTATGTGTTCGATCTCCCGCCTCAGGATCCTGAGGCAGAGGGAATGAAATGTTGAGATAACGGGTGTTGCATTCCTGCCGCTTACCATGGACTTCACCCTTTGCTTCATCTCCCTTGCGGCCTTGTTGGTAAAGGTGACCGCCAGAACGGACCCGGCCCTCACACCCGTATGTATCAGGTAAGCGGTCCTCATGGTTATTACCCTCGTCTTTCCGGAGCCTGCTCCGGCAAGGATGAGAAGCGGGCCGTCGGTATGCATGACCGCCTCCTTTTGCCTGGGATTGAGACGTGAAAGTTTTGTGTATATATCCATAGATGTTTATATTTCCTTTTCCTGTAGGGGCAGACCCCTGTGTCTGCCCTCCCTGTTTTTCTGTCTGCTCCCTGTTTTCTCCATACCCAGCAGGAATACCGGAGCAAGACATCGGACGGTCTATATTAAGATTTTTCCTTTAATAAGGCAATCCATCACTGTTTCAGAACATAAACCCCGAACTTTTTGAGGCTTTCAGTCAGGGCGTACAGGGGAAGGCCCATTACGTTGAAGAAATCCCCGTCAATTTTCCTGACAAAAACTGCTCCAAGCCCCTGAATTGCGTATGCACCGGCCTTATCCAGGGGTTCTTTTGATCTGACATATGCGATTATCTCTTCTTTGTCGAGTCTTTTGAAATAGACCTTTGTCTCCACTGATTTTGACAATCTTTTACCGCAAGAGGTATCCATAATGGTAAACCCGGTAATTACCGAATGTGCCCTACCGCTCAGCGCCCCCAGCATCTTTTCTGCTTCTTTTGCAGTATGGGGTTTGCCTAAAAACCTGTCCCTGAAGACGATAAAGGTATCTGCCGCTATGATTATCGCGTTTTTGTATCTATGCGCAACAGATTCCGCTTTTTTGCGCGACAGAAATCTTGCGAGCTCACGGGGCCTCAGCGACAGATTAAAATCCTCTTCGTAATCACCCGCACAGACAGCGAATTTCAGACCTGTTATTCCCAGGATATCCCTTCTCCTCGGGGATGCTGATGCAAGTATGATCTTTCTCATGACAGATATATTAACCTAAATAGAGTCTGCGTATAAAGTCGAACAGTTGTTGTTTTTCTGTCATTCCGGCTTGTCCGGAATCGTTCTTGAAGAAAGATTCCCGACTCGCTTCACTTGCGGGAAGGACAAATGACTGTACTTTACAC
>BDTQ01000085.1 GCA_002898135.1 bacterium BMS3Bbin07 | reverse complement strand
AAGGTGAGCTTCGTGGCCCCTGATAAATCAAACCCTGCGTCAGGGTAGTCACCCCAGTTCTGCTGCGGCACGGTCTCCTCTCCCTCAAGAACACCGTTCATAAAGTACCACCCGCCCCAGTTATCTCCACCTGAATAAAACCTGTTCCTGATACAAGTGGCCCCCGAGAAACAATCGCCTCTGAACCCGGGTTCAATCTCAACTTTGTCAGCATCCCCTGCACTTGCAATCCTGCCGAGGGTGACAAAATGGTTGCCTGCAGCGGAAAGGTCTGTGTATACGTAGAAGGCCCTGTGGTATTTATCCATCACCTCATAAAGGTGCTGAAAGGCAAGGTTCAGACCCGCCTTTTCAGCAGCAGCAGCTCCGGTAAACAGGAGGACTGCGGACAGCAGAAATAACATACCGCCCCACATCTTCAAGACAACCTTCACTATTCATCCTCCCTGCTACAGGTCATTCTCACCATGTCCAGTCCGGAATTATTACCTCAGACCTCGCCCAATCCTCCCGAATCCCTCAAAGCATATGCTCCAGGGTCAACATCACCGTTGTACTTACGATTGATCTTGTCGAGGATGAACGACCTCAAGGCCTTGTGGCTATCGACTGAAAGGAATTTCAGCACGTCACTCTCTGAGGCATGCCCCTTTTGCTCCCTGATAATCCTGAAGGCAATCGTTATCCCGTTATCGATATTAATGTAAAAGGTACCGTCATTTTTTATGTCAAGCCTTTTCTTGACCTCTTGCCTTTCGCGCTCTCCCACCTTGAGGGAGTCAAACTCCCGGAGGACCTCCTTAAGGTGTTCAATGCAGGCAACGGCCTTGGCCCACTGTTCAACATCCTTGATGCTAAAACCCTTGTGGAAAATCGCCCCGTAAGAATCCTTCTCCGGTTCAGATAAGCTTATGAAAGGTATCTCATCCAGGAGATCATCCACTCCTATAACCTCCTTGTTCACGGGAATGGAGGCTATGACCTTTTCTATAAAATTCCTGAGCCCCCGAACATTACCCTCGGACCAGGACTGCTCCTGAGCAACTTCAAGGGCCTCCTCCTCGATGCCTATAACCCCTTTTCCGTACTTGTCGGAGAAGTCGGAGATAAAGTAATAGACAAGTCTTGGAATGTCCGACTTCCTGTCCCTCAGGGACGGTAACCGAACGAAAAAGACATTCAGTCTCTGGTAAAGGTCATTCCTGAAACAGCCCTCCCCGACAAGAGCTGAGAGGTCTCTGTTTGTGGCTGTAATAACCTTTACATCCACGGCAATCTCTTCACTGCCGCCTATCCTCCTGATACTCCTCGTCTCCAGCACCCTGAGAAGCTTGGTCTGCAACTGAAGCGGCAATTCGGCTATCTCGTCAAGAAACAGGGTCCCCCTGTCAGCCACTTCAAAGAGCCCCTTCTTAGAAACAACCGCAGAAGTGAAGGCGCCTCTTTCATGGCCAAAGAGTTCACTCTCGATCAGGTTTTCCGGAATGGCGGCACAGTTGATAGCCACAAACTCTCCCTTTCTGCCCGAATGACTGTGAATCCCCCTGGCGATCAACTCCTTTCCAGTACCGCTCTCACCGATGACCATCACCGGGGAATCACCCTCTGCTGCGATCTCCGCCACCCCAATGGCCCTCACCAGGGCAGGATGGTTTCCGATAAGCTCTGAAAACTTCCCGAGTTTCCCCCGCCTCAACTCCATAGCCCGCTTAAGCGCCTCCTCAATATAGTCGTCATTGTCAAGCAGCCTTGCACCCGACACCGCCCCTTCCTTCATGGCTTCCTTCAACGCCTCAAAACCGTCGACATCCGTCATAGTTGTAACAGCTACAAGGGGGATGTCTTTCCTGTGTTTGAGGAATCTCCTTATAAAGGTATATCCCACCCTGTCATCAACACCCACAACTCCGGCACAGACAGGGCTCCTCTCGCAAGCATCAATCGCATCCTCAAGGGACAGGGGCATTACAAAGTCGTAACTGAATTTATCCCTGAAATACTCCGTCACTCCCTCGTCAAGATTGAATAACACGATACGGTCTGAAATCTCCCTTACCAGGAACTTTTCAGCCTTTATAAAGAGGTCTGCGAGGTAAAGTATCTTCTCAGTCAGTGTTCTTATCCACGGAGTCCTGCTCTCTTTAAGGACAAAGTCGTTCACCCCCTTAAGAAAGTCCTCGTTCAGGTACTTGTCCTGAACGCACCGGTTCGTCTCTCCGGTAATCATGATGATCTTCGTCCTCGTCGAGGCTCCTCTTATAACCTCTATCAACTCCCTTCCGAGCCCGTCTATGACTATTCCTCCCTCTGTCTGAGGCAGGTTCAGGTCTATAACCGCTATCTCCGGCAGACTGCCTTCAATAAACCTCTCCGCATCCCTAAACGTGAGACAGTGGTGAACCTCCAGCACCCCCTCACTGACAGCACCACTCAAACTTTTGCTGAGACTCTGCACAACGCCAATCTCGTCATCCACAACCAATAGCCTCGGTCTCATCAGTCCTCCCCTCCCCTAAAATTTCCTGATCTTTAACGTCATAACCGTCCCCTTGCCATCATCTCCTTCAGCAATAGCGAGCTCACCGCCCCACCTGCCCAGGCTCCTCTCCACATCGCTAAGCCCATGACCCCGGCCCCGGCTCCGGCTCCGGCCACCCGACAGGAAACCTCTTCCATTGTCCTTGACCGCTGTACATATGAATTCCTCTGAAACAGAGATACTCACACTGATCTGTGGGTTGTCTGTTTCCCTGACCACATCCTGGGCGTTCTGAAGGAGATTTCCAAGACAACTCCTCAGATCATCCGGGCTTACCACCATGGTATCGCTCTTTTTCATGCTCGCCGGGAAGTCGTACTCAAAATCAAGGCTTCGCCTCAACTCCCTGATTATGGCCTCCAGCCTTTCGCAGTCAACGTAGTACTCCTCCTTCAGCACCCTTGACATCTCGTCGATAAGGGGACGAATCCTGCTTTCAAAGTAATCGATGAGGACCGCCTCGTATTCCTCACGCGTTGGGGATTCTTTTCCGACCCGATCCTGATATCCCGTTATTACGGCCTTGCCTGAATCCAGTATCCTCGTCATCCCATCAGGCCCGGAGGTCTTCAATCTCAGGGATTCCTCCAGTGCGGTTTTGAGATGTCCTGAGAGGAGCCCCCTGGACCTTGAAACCTCCTCATCATCCTTCATACACCCCTTCCAGACCTTTGCCCTGTGCAGCACATCCTTTATCCTGTGAAACTTCCTTACAGCATCAACCACTTCCATACTGGAAGGTCTCCTCTTCAGGAAGAACCACGCAAGGAAAAACAGGGCGCCACCGATAAACACGACTATTGCAATAACAGCCCATTGAGGCAGCCTCT
>BDTQ01000084.1 GCA_002898135.1 bacterium BMS3Bbin07 | reverse complement strand
GCGGCGAACGGCTGTGTGGCAGCACTGTCTGCAGATAAGTATGTTCACCACAGAAAGAGACGGAGATATGACTGGTCAAAATAAAAAACATAGATCGTCATATGAAAAAGAGATCTAGATATTTTTTGTTTATTTTATTCGTTCTCATCGTTTTCCCGGTTTTTACCGGTTACACAAATGCCTCTTTTGCCGGGACAGAGGACAGGGCTATTAATGGTCTTGTTGAGCCAGGACGATATAATGAAGTAGTAACACGCTTGGTTCTCGATTCCGGGAAAACCTACCTTTTCACTGATTATCTCCTTTTTCTCAGTGCTCTGGATGCCTACACAAAAGGGGATTATTATCAGAGCCTTGCTGACATAGATAAATTCCTGTCTCTCTATCAGAGCAGCTATCTATCTAAAGATTTGCGGTTGTTAAAAATTAAAACCCTCTATGCAATCATTGACGAACAGGATATATGGCCGGAGATAGACGGGTGTTTTGAAAAAAACGATTATCTGTCTTCAATTACCCTGAAGGAGAGCAGGGACTATCTCAAAGACTTCCCTTCTGACCAGGAAGCCATGTATCTCTATGCAAGGACATTAGAGATGGCAGGAATGGAGGGAGAGGCCGGAGTTATCCTTAAATCCTTATACGTCAAGGCTGATAGATATTATACAGAGCTTAAGGATGAGGTCTCTCCTGATGACCTCTCTACAGAAGAAATCATCCGGATGAGCAAAAACCTCCGCAGGTCTCTCAGGCTGAGAGAGTCGGAAAGCCTGCTCCTGACGAGATTGAACAAACTGGCCGGCAGTGACAGAAAACCACTTTACACCTCTCTTGCTGACACATATTTTCGTATGAAGGAGTACAGCAAGGCAGCCCTTTATTATCAAAATGCCGATAACGTCCAGAAGGCGGCAATATCCTATTACAGGGCAGGCGATTATGATCTCTTTGAGAACATGCTTGATCTGGCAAGGGATAAAAAGACAAAAGATACCTGCACTCTCTTTCTGCTTAAAGGGATACAGAAGAGACGTGATATGGAGTTTGATGAGGCACTAAAGATATTCAGGATGGCTTACAAAAATTATCCTTGCGAAAAGGAAGCACTCTGGCATATTGCATGGACGGAGTATTTAATGGGGGATTTCCTCAGTGCATCATATAATTTCAGAGACCTCTACAAGCGGCACAGAACCCCGGCGTATCTTTACTGGCAGGCAAGATCACTTGAAAGTCTCGGACAAAATGCAAAAGGACTTTATAGTAGTATAGAGGGTGACTCTTTCTATGCATTTCTGGGGCGGATGAGGTCCGGCGGTATCAGCCTGACATCCGGGAGAGTTGAGCTCCGGGACTCATTTAAAAAAGAGGCTGCGATCTTCGATGGGGGAACAGATCGCCTGTCCAAAGCCAAAACTCCAGGATCTGTAGATTTCCCTGATAGCCTTTCGCTAACCTTTCAACGGGCCGGCTTCCTCAACAGTGTTGGTCTGCAGGATTATGCAATAAGGGAGATTTACAGCTACAGGCCGGAGGGGGACTATGACAGATTGAAGATATGCAGGTATCTCCAGTCTTTGGAGGCATTTAATGAATCGTTCCGCTGCGCAAGTAAACTAAACAGATATCCCGAAACTTCAGTGCTACTTTACCCCGTCGTATACACTGATATTGTAAACAGAATATCGGCTGATTATAATATCGACCCCCTTGTTATCCTGTCAGTGATGCGGGAGGAGAGCAGGTTTAACAGAAAGGCAATCTCAAGGTCCGGGGCACTGGGTCTGATGCAGCTCATGCCTTTTACCGCACAACGAATGGCAAAATCACTCGGCTATGAGACAGAGTCGCTTTCAGACGATGAAATTATGAGACCCGATTTAAATATAACCCTGGGTAGTTACTATCTCGGGCAGTTGATTAGCGAGTTCGGGTCTGTCCCAATGGCTGTGGCAGCCTATAACGCAGGAGAGAGTGCTGTCAGGAGATGGCTTGAGGCCAATCAGTACAATGAAGTCGACGAGTTCATTGAGGACATCCCCTATAAAGAGACGCGACTCTATGTAAAAAAGGTACTGCGTTCATATTTTAAGTATCTCGATATCTACGGGCAGAAGAAATGAGCGATAAAACAGCATTGGGCAATGTAAACCTCTCATCTCTGGCTCCGGGTTCTCAATAAATCTGCCCATACCGCCCTCACCTGCTGTTCAGTATCCTCCAGAGAACCTGAATTGTCTATCACATAATCTGCCCTGGAAACCTTTTCATCAATCTGGAACTGGGCAGCTGCCCTTGCCCTTATCTCTTCATCGGGAAAACCCTTTCTCCTTAATCGCTCACGTATCACATCCGCTTCAGCCCTGACAACAACTACTACATCCATCCCTTTATCAAAACCGGTCTCAAAAAGCAGGGGGATCTCGACGATCATAATGATTTCCGGTGTGCAGGCCAGATTTACGGCCTTCTTATAAGTCTGATCTATTGTTTCAAGAACAAGGGGATGTATCAGCTTCTCCAGCTTCTTTCTCTGGATTTCATCAGAGAAGACCTTTTTAGAGAGTTTCTTTCTGTCAATCTCTCCCCTTCCGAGTATATCCGGGCCAAACATCTTCACTATGGAATCCCTGACCTCTGCTCTCTCTAACAGGTCATGAACGATTGAATCAGCACTGAGTACAGTAGCGCCGAGTTTTTCAAATAACTTAAGCACAGTGGACTTTCCGCATCCAAAACCACCGGTAAGGCCCACAAGCATCTTATTCTCCCCTCATTTCTTTGGTATCCCGATATATCTTGGAGTGCTCAATTTATATTGGCGGTATCCCTCTCCATACAAACGCTCAAGATAAGGCTCCTCCAGACGTGTAGTGTACAAATGAATCACGATAGTAAACACCCCGGTAAGCACAAAGGCCAATCCTGACCGTCCGGCAAGCGATATGCCTGAAAGCATCAATACCCAGCCGATAAACTGCGGGTTCCTGCTCCACCGGTATATCCCGGAGGTAACAAGCTTTGAAACATCCTGTCCTGTGGATATACGCAAGGAACGAAACCCGATCATCCCCGCTGACAGTATAACCGTACCAACCACAAAGGTAATCAAACCTCCGATTAAGGCAAAAGACCTGTTAACCGGTATCTGCCATATACCGTATAACGACGACAGGATAACCGGTATATGGTGAAATGCCCACATAACAAACCAGGTATTCAGAAGTTTGTCAGTGAATACCCCGGCTCTGTCGTAAGTCTTTTTTATCTCGGAAAAGACATATACACCCAGTATTATCCAGATACTTAAGAAAATACACAAACCTGTGAACAACCACATAATATCCCTGC